>DAOWNY010000080.1 GCA_030642325.1 Deltaproteobacteria bacterium | reverse complement strand
CATTGTTTCGGTAATCGAGAGGGTCAAAACCATTCACCAGGCACACTGGCAAAGTCTTGGCTAAAACCGGCAGGATTGACAGACAAAAATATTAAAAAAAATTGGAGGGAGAATTGTATTACAATTCTCCCTCCAAAAAAAAGTAAAAGATTTAGTAAGCGTTCACGGTTTTTTCAAAGATTATTCCTTAATCTTTTTTAGTTCTTCGGTAAAAATAGGCACAACCTTGAAGAGATCATCTACGACTCCATAGTCTGCCTTTTGAAAGATGGGGGCTTCCGAGTCCTTATTGATGGCCACAATGCATTTTGAGGTACTCATTCCCGCTAAATGCTGAATGGCTCCCGAGATACCGCATGCAATATACAAATTGGGGTTTACAACCTTTCCGGTTTGACCCACCTGATCTGACTGGGCTATCCAGCCCGCGTCTACCGCTGCCCGGGACGCTCCCACAGTAGCCCCTAAGACTTCCGCCAACTCCTCTAACATCTTGAAATTTTCCGGACCTTTCATTCCTCTACCCCCCGAAACGATAATTTCCGCTTCGGTGAGATCAACTTTTTCTCCACCTGTTACAATTTTCTCCACCACGCTGGTTCTAATATCCTCGGAAGAAATGGCTGCATCAACCTTAACAACCTCCGCCTTCTTCGATTCATCAGGAGGAGAAACCGGGAGAACATTAGGCCGGACTGAAGCCGTCCAGGGTTTGTCATCGGAAAAAGCCAGATCCGCTATTATTTTACCGGCATACATGGGCCGGGTGGCCGTCAGTTTACCGTCATCTCCCATGGCAATATTAATACAATCGGAGGCCAATCCTGTTTGAAGGCGGCTTGCCACCCCGGGTGCAAGGTCTTTGCCCAGAATTGTCGATCCGATCAGTAAAATGGAAGGTTGCTGCTCCCTGACAATGTCTGCCAAAACTTTGGTATAGGCATCGGACGAATATTCTTCCAAGAGTTCATTTTCTGCTAAAAAGACCTTACTTGCTCCGTACCATGCAAGTTGATCAGCCAGGTCTTCAACGTTGGAGCCGATCAGAACCGCAGTAAGCTCTCCGCCCAGCTTATCCGCCAGCTCTTTTCCCGCACACAGCATTTCAAAGACAACCTTCTTGATTGCCCCCTCCTTAACTTCTGCAAATACGCAAACATCATTTGCCATCTTCTCTGCTCCTATATATAAAAAATTTTTTTGCAATAGTAAATAAATTAAACTGCCTTGGCTTCTTCTCGCAGCAATGTCACTAACTTAACTACAATTTCCAATGTTTCCTCACCATCGATTATTTTGCCGGCTACCCTTTCCGGAGGCGATGCAGCTTTAGTTATTTTGGTTTTCGAACCTGCCTCGCCCACTGCACTGGCGTCGAGTCCCAATGCAGCAAGATCTTTTGTCTCCAGGGGTTTCTTTTTCGCTTTCATAATCCCCGGCAGGGAAGCATAGCGAGGTTCGTTTAATCCTTTTTGACAAGTAAAGACCGCTGGAAGCGGGCATTCAATCACTTCTTCCCCCCCCTCAATCTGCCGATTTACCTTGGCTTTTTTCTTGTCGTCGGAAAGTTCAAACTTGGTAATCAAGGATACATGAGGTATATTCAAGATTTCAGCCAAGGCGATACCCACTTGACCCAAATCACCATCAACCGCCTGTTTTCCGCAAAAGATAACATCATAGTCCATACTCTCCAGCGCCTTGGCTAACGCTGTAGCTGTAGCAAAGGCATCAGCTCCTTCCAGGGCGGCGTCATTCAACAAGACAGCATTATCCGCTCCCATGGCCAGCCCCATCCTTACCGCTTCCACTGCCCGGTCCGGACCCATACTGAGTATGGTAACTTTGCCTTCGCCCGCTTTCTCTTTAGTGGCTAAGGCTTCTTCAACTCCAAACTCATCGTAGACGTTCATTACAAACTTGAGATCATCGGTTTTAATTCCCACACCATCTCCTGATGGTTTAATAACCGATTCTGTATCAGGAACCTGCTTCATACACACAACAATGTTCATTCTTGACCTCCTTTTAAATTTTGTTACTTGCTTAACTTAGGTTCGTTGCTAAAAAATTTTTACTTTGTTTGCCGATAACATCTTCACTTTTACCACATTTTCCAAATAAATTCTAAAAAATTTGTTAATCACATAATTTAATGGTAACTGTTCCGTCCGGTAAAGTTACTGGAACGGCCACCAATTCCAGCCCCACCGAAATTTCTTTCAGGGCAATCCCCGGGATCCAGCCCATAATGCTCAAACCGTTATCCAGTCTTAATATTCCGATGGGGCAGGCTGTATACCTGGCTTTAGAAAATGGAGGGGTTAAATTTTTAAAGCCCACATCGAAATAGTCGGGAGGAACATTGATGCTGGTAAAGGTGATCAACTTACCCCGGCCTTTCAGTTCAACCCAATCCATTCCATCTGAAAAGCATTTTTTACAGTCAGCCCTCGGTGGATAGTATCGGCTGCCACATTTTTTACAGGTAGTGCCCATAATTTTCCCGGAAGCCAGGTAATCCGCAAATTTATCAAGTTTTGTGTGGTTAATGGATCGTGAAAAATCTTTAAATTCCATATTAATCCCTTTGATAAATGTGAACAGCAACTGCCTGCCCACTTCCTGCAATATTATGAGAAAGCCCTGTTTCCGCTCCCTTAACCTGCCTTTTTCCTGCTTCTTCACGCAGTTGTTTGACAATTTCCACCGACATCGATACCCCGGTGGCCCCGATTGGGTGGCCCTTGGACTTTAGCCCTCCGTCTACATTCACCGGAATTTTACCATCAAGGTAAGTTTGTTTCTCCTCGATCATTTTACCCCCTTCACCTTTTTTACAGAAGCCAAGGTCTTCATAAGCACATATTTCACCTATGGTAAAACAGTCGTGAACACAAGCCACATCAATGTCATCAGGAGTCACTCCGGCCATTTTGTAGGCCTGATTGGCGGCAAACACAGTCCCTTCCAGTGTGGTTAAATCCCTCCGTTCATTTAACCCCAAGGTATCAGTCCCACACCCCAAGCCGGTGATCCATACCGGTTTTTTCGAAATTTCTTTGGCTTTTTCTTCCGATGCCAGGATAATTGCAGCCGCCCCATCAGAGATGAGACAGCAGTCGTATAATTTAAGGGGATGGGCTACTACAAAGGAATTTAAAACCATCTCTAAACTCACCTCTTTTTGGATATGGGCAAGGGGATTCATCATTCCATAGTGGTGATTTTTTACCGCAACCATGGCCAGCTGTTCTTCGGTTGTTCCATGCCGATCCATATGGGCACTGGCAATCATGGCATAATAGCCGGGAAATGAGGTGCCGAAGGGGTACTCCCAGGTTGAATCCCCTGCTCGACCAAGAATTTCGGTAGCAACCCCCGTGTTAACTTCGTTCATCTTCTCTGCCGCCACTACCAAAACTACATCCGCTATTCCTGAGGCCACGGTCAGCCAGCCGGTCCTTACCGCCATGCTTCCACTGGCACACGCCCCTTCCACACGAAAATTGGGCTTGGGATTAAACCCCAGGTAATCATGAATCTGGGCGGAGGGTTGAAAGGCAAGAGAAAATTCATCGGAAGCGATTCCGGTGACCATGGAATCAACATCTCCAAGGGAAATGCCGGCGTCATCCAAACACTCTTTAACCGGTTCAAAAGCCAACTCCCGCAAAGAGGCATCTTTTCTTATGCCGAATTTACCATTTCCGATTCCCACAATTGCCACTCTTCTCATGTTCTTTTTTCCCTTTCCCAAAATTATGTTCAACGCCCATAAAAAAGGTTGATTACCGGAGTAAGGTAGCGGCGATCACCATCCTTTGGATCTCATTGGTTCCTTCATAGATCTGGGTAATCTTGGCATCTCTCATCATCCGCTCCACAGGATATTCTTTAACATATCCGTAACCGCCCAATATTTGAACGGCCTCGGTAGTAACCGCCATTGCCGCATCAGATGCAAATGCCTTGGCAATGGAAGATATCCTGATTATTTCCGGCTGCATTCTCGACATATCCTTGGTCAGCGCTTGCAGTTGGGATGCCGATTTGTAAACCAGTTGTCTCGCGGCTTCCACCTTGATAGCCATATCCGCCAGCTTGAAGGATATTGCCTGAAAAGATGCGATGGATTTTCCGAAAGCTACTCTCTCCCCGGCATAATTGGCAGCATAATCGAGGGCCCCCTGGGCGATCCCCAGGGCCTGAGCCCCAACTGTAGTCCGTGTAAAATCCAGGGTCTTCATTACCAGGGAAAACCCGATCCCCTCTTCACCCAAACGATTCTCCTTCGGTATCCTGCAGTCTTCAAAGATAAGTTCGGAGGTATCAGATGCTCTAATTCCCATCTTATCTTCGTGCTTGCCGATGGAAAATCCCGGGGTGTCCTTCTCCACCACAAATATACTGGCACTCTTGGTTGCTTTGACTCCGGGATCGGTAACGGCGTAGACGGTAATTACCTGGGCAATGCCTCCGTTGGTGATGAAATTTTTAGTTCCGTTGAGCACATAGTCATCGCCCTTTTTTATTGCCTTGGTTTTCAGAGAGGCAACGTCAGATCCCCCCACCGGCTCGGTAAGGCCAAAGGCAGCGATGTGTTCACCCGAGGCCAGCTTGGGAAGGTATTTTTTCTTTTGATCTTCGCTGGCTGTCAACATGATCGGCATTAATCCCAGTTCATGGGCGAGATGAAGTGCCCCGGTAGACCCGCAAACACGGGAAAGCTCTTCACAGGCAATGCAGGCGGCCAGAAGACCCATCTCCGACCCCCCGTACTCAGCAGGGATGTCTATGCCGAACAGACCGTTTTCTGCCAGCGGCTTTACTGTTTCCCAATCAAACTCCCCTGCTTCATCTCTCTTTGCCGCCCCCGGTTCGATCTTTTCGGCGGCCAGCCTTCTGACGGTTTCCCGAAGCATCTCCTGTTCATCTGTTAATTGGTATTGCACGACCCCCCCTTTTTTTCTGTTTTGTACTAATAAGCCAACTTATATTTTATGTAACCGTTCACGATTTTTCAATGAAATGAATTTTATAACGATAAAAAACATGCTCGGTATCGATTCCAATTCCGGAATTAGGGCCCATAGTTCTTTTAAATTGTTCTAGGCGTCTAAATCTTCAAAAAAAAATTTATAATTACATCTTAACCTCAGATTTTTACCAATACCTAAGTTGAGCGATTGGCTGTCAGCACACAAACGTTTAACTTTGAAAAACCGAGGTATTACGCAAGCTTGAAATAACACCCAATGGGTGCAAATTTGTAATGGCAAAACATCCTGTGATCATTTTGGCTAATAGCAATCTGCTAAAGGCTAAGTGCTCAATGCAGGAAAAGAGTTAACTGCAAACCGTGAACGGTTACTATTTTATCTATTGCCCGATAAATTTTGGCGGCCTTTTTTCCAGGAAGGCGGTTAACCCCTCTTTGGCATCTTTACAGTCAAAAAGTTGCGAGAAGGCCTTCTTCTCTATCTCGCAACCATCAGACTGATCAATGTCGTAACCGGCGTTGATTGCTGTCTTGGCTGCCTTTATAGCCAGCGTACTTTTACCGGCAATTTTTTTCGCTGCCTTTTTGGTTTCGGGAATCAGTTCTTCCGGAGAGAATACTTTATTAACCAAACCGATCTCCCGTGCCCTTTCAGCGCCAATCAAATCTCCCGTATAGATTAGTTCCCTTGCCAGGTTTTTGCCCACTGTACGAGGAAGCCTTTGAGTCCCTCCGTACCCGGGAATGATTCCCAAATTGATCTCCGGCTGGCCGAACTTGGCGTTATCAGATGCAAAGATAAAGTCGCAGGCAAGGGTGACCTCGGTGCCTCCGCCCAGAGCAAATCCGTTTACTGCGGCAATCACCGGTTTGCTCATGGTTTCCAGATATGAGAGACATTCATGCCCCAGGGAAGAATAATCTAAAGCTTCCTGTGAATTCATCTCTTTCATGGCTGCTATGTCTGCCCCGGCAACAAAGGCCTTGCTGCCTGCCCCGGTGAGAATCACCACTTTTACTTCATCGTTTTTTTCAAGCTCTTGCAAGGCATCCCGAAATTCATTTAATAAATCGGTGCTCAAGGCATTAAGTGCCTTGGGACGATTGAAAGTGAGGAGGGCAACCCCTTCCTCAATCTCTAAAAGTAAATTTTCATAAACCATTTTCCCCCCCTAATATTAATTATAATTGCTCGGGTATTCCGGGTAGAAAGCTGAAGGAAAAGTCAGATGCTTACAACAGACAATTATTATTTTCCACTCGAAAAGATATAAACGGCTGCTCCGCTGTTTTTTTACCTTCGGCCCTTAAGTCTATCTTGCCTGGATAATTACTATTAATCTACTTTTCGTAGCTGTAGAACCCTTTGCCGCTTTTTCTTCCTAAATATCCGGCATCCACATATTTTTTGAGTAGAGGGCAGGGACGGTATTTGGGGTCCCCAAGGCCTTGGTACATAACCTCCATGATAGATAAAACCGTATCCAGTCCTACTAAATCGCAAAGTTCCAGCGGCCCCATGGGATGATTAAAGGCCAGCTTCATGGTAGCATCTATAGCTTCCGCGGTTCCTACCCCTTCGTGCAAAGTAAATATGGCTTCATTAATCATGGAAATCCCAATTCGATTAGCAATAAACCCGGGGAAATCATTGGCCATAACCGAGGTCTTTCCCAGGCTTTTTGCCAGATCACTAATTGCATTGAATGTATCATCAGAAGTAGATAAACCCCTTATTATTTCAATCAGTTTCATTACCGGCACCGGATTAAAAAAGTGCATTCCTATTACTTTATCCGGCCTTTTGGTGACCGACCCTATTTTGGTAATTGATATGGATGAGGTATTGGAAGCCAGGATTACTTCTTTTGGGCAGATATTATCCAATTTTTTAAACAGTTCGAGCTTTAAGGATTCATTTTCAATTGCGGCTTCGATTACAACATCAGCCTTTGCCAAATCTTCCAGCTTAAGGGTCTTATCAATCCTGGCTAAAATTACTTCTTTTTCGTCAGATTTGATCTTCTCTTTTTTTACCATCCGATCCAGATTCTTAGAAATGGAAGAGATACCCTTTTCGAGAAAACGATCTTCAATGTCATTCAGGATCACATTATAACCCATGGTTGCCGCCGTTTGAGCAATCCCACCTCCCATGATACCTGCCCCGATAACTCCAAATGTTTTAATTCCCATTTGTTACCCCTTTTTTTGTTTAGACTGCAAATAAAATTGTTTAAGATTTGCGATTCCGGGTATATTCCCCTACATTTACTTTTATTGCCTTACCCCTCTTTAGATGAACAGCGCCGCCTCATTTATAAAGAAATAGTGCCCCTTTATCCCTCTTTAATTCCTTTCAGGAAGACATCGCTTATTTGCCTGGTGGCATCCGCTATACTATGCTTTTTTTTGGCAGATAACACCCAATATCTTGCCATCTCATCCAATGCCCCCAAAAAAGCCCTTTTGATGATACCGGTGGTGATATCTTTTCTAATCAATCCTTTCTCCTGCCCATCTTTGAGGATGTCGGTTATCAGATTAAGGTATTCAATATAGAGTTTGTTGACATACTCCCGCATAAATTTAGTACTTTGCCTCAATTCAACCTGAACAACTTCCGCCCAATCCTGGTTTTCAGTGATCATACTTAGATGGGTGGCGGCAAACCTTCTCAATTTCCCGAAGGGATCCTCTTCCCGAT
>DAOWNY010000255.1 GCA_030642325.1 Deltaproteobacteria bacterium | reverse complement strand
CTTATAATGACCGTTCTATCAAAGAGGTAGCGATAAGTGATGGAAATCAAAGTATCAGTTCAATAAACAGGGGTAACTGCACCCGGATTCCCTGATGCGCGGGAATCCGGAAGGGTTGTTGCAGTAAAGGGGCTACCCTTGTTTGTTGAAATGTTACGCAACAAGTATCATCAATAAATTATACGGCCGGCGGTTATAAAAGGAGGTTTACATGTTTAGCGAGGAACTTAAAGAAAAGAGTCGAGACCAAGAGCGGAAATGGCGGAAGATGGTCTCTTCCATGCACGGAGAAAGAGGGATTAAGCAGACTACGAATTCGGGGATAGAGATAAAGCCGGCATATGGTCCTGGTGACATAAAGGAGTTGGATTATGGAGATATAGGTATGCCCGGCCAATATCCCTTCACCAGAGGGAATTACCCTTTGCACTACCAGGTGGTGCCTTTTGCCATGACTCAGGGCTATGGTATGGATACGGCCGAGGAAACGAGAAGGAGAAGGGAATGGTTGGCAAGTTTAGGGAGCCGCTTCTTTGGAGAAACAGGAGAAGAGCTTACGGTGTATGTTCTTGCCATCGACCTTCCGACTCAGAGGGGTCTTGATCCTGATGACCCGGGGGCAGCGGGCAGGGTGGGGCAATGCGGCATCTCAATAAGCACTGTATGGGATTTTGTGCCCCTTTATGAAGGGCTCCCTCTGGAGAAAATATTTACCTCCCTTATTGCCTTCGATAATGTCTTGCCGGTAACCGCTCTATATGCTGCCTATGCCTTGGATATGAGGAAAGAACCCTTAGAAAAGCTGTTTATGGTGTGTTGCAATTTTCATTATCACCAGTGGGCCTGGGATACCATCTCTTTTCCTCCCAAGACTGCCATGAAGATCCAGGTAGAATTTATAAAATGGGTTATAGGGCATTGTCCCTTATCGTACCCGGGGCACGCAGAGGGGTATAATGTGGCGGAAGCCGGGGCAAATCCAGTGCAAGAGATAGCTTTTAATTTCAGTGCTACGATTGCCATAATGGAAGAATGTATTGCAGCCGGGCTGTATCCCGATGATGTTGCCCCGCGATTTACTGCTCATCCCCACATCGGTCTGAATTTTTTTGAGGAGATAGCCAAAATCAGGGTTTCAAGGAGACTCTGGGCCAAAATTATGAAGGAGAGATTTGGCTGTAAAAGGCCTGAATCCCTTCTTTACAGGATATTCGTAGCCCAGACTGCCGGGGTTGAACTGACTGCTCAGGAGCCTTTGAATAATATCATCAGGACTACCATCATGGCTTTAGCAGGTATGCTGGCTGATGTCGAAGGGTGCTGGATTTCTTCATACGATGAAGCCCTTTGTACCCCCACCGAAGAGGCAGTTAAAATTTGTGTCAGGACTTATCAGATTCTATCCGAGGAAACCGATATCCCTAAAGTTACCGACCCTTTGGGTGGATCCTACTATGTAGAATGGCTCACTTCGAAGATGGAGGAAGAGGTGGAAAAAATTTTAAAACAGATGGAAGAGATGGGGGGCTATCTTAAGTGCTGGGAATCAGGCTGGATAAGAAAGGAGGTAGAAAAAAGCGCCTATCGCAGATTCAAGGATTTGAAGAGCGGTGAAAAGGTAAAGGTGGGAATGAACAAATACCGGACAAAGGACTCATCAAATTATGAACCATACAGACCTTCTCCGGGAGCAGAAGAGAAGGCCGTCTTAAGGATAAAAAAATACCGGGAGGAGAGGGACGATGGAAGGACTTCCAATGCCCTCCTGGAGGTAAAAAAGGCGGCATCAAACCTGGATAGCGACTGGCCAAATTCCTGCGGTATTTTAATGCCTGCTTTAGTTGATGCAGCGAGGGCCGGCGCTACTGCCGGGGAGATGCACCGGATACTTAGAGATGTCTTCGGCTATGGATATTTTTCCGGCTAAGAGAAAATAATTGAGGCAGACAATAATGAAAAAAAAGGGGGGTGAGATGAAAATTATTAACTTATCAATTCTTTTTATTTTACTACTATTGCCGGTCATTCTTTTTGCAGAAGAGATAAAACCGGGAGTGGTTATTACCAAAGATAATTATGAGAGATACCTTCCGGAACTGGAGAGTCTCCTCCCTGAGAGCAGGCTCCATTGGTTTTTAGAACTTGGTTTAAAAAAAGGGCTTATAACGGTACCCATTGTAGAAACAAAATATTATTCTTCATCACCGGGGTTTATCGAGGCAACAAAGAGGAATAGAGGCAAAAGTAAGGTTGGCCCAAACAATAACCTTTTGGGATGGTTGGCTGGGGTACCTTTCCCGGACCCAAAAAATGCTGTAGAAATTGCCTGGAATGCCTATCCTGAGATATCCCATGCAACTTCCCATGATGATGCCGCTTTTCCGGCTAAAATGAATTTTTTTAGCAAGGAGGGTAAATACGAGAAACATTTTTCCTGGAAAGACCATAAAAAGAAATACATGGGCAGAACCGATATTCCTCCTATTCCCAACATGCCGAAGGCATTGGCCATGGGGATCTGGAGCAAGGAAGCCATGTTTGTCACCGAACCCCATGATGTAAAAGGATTTGTTCAGATGAGGGTAAGATACCGGGAGATCGAAAAAAACGATGATGTTTACTGTTATCTCCCGGTCATAAGAAGGATTCGCCGCTTGACGGGTAAAGATGTGTGTGATCCACTTTTAGGAAGTGATATGCCGCTTGATGACTTTGAAACTTTTAGACAAAAGATTGACTCGAAGATGACCTTTAAACTCCTTGGAACCAAAAAATTTATTGTCCCGGCTACCTATACTAAATATCCTGAACCATTTTGTGTTGGTCCCTGTTTTCAGATTAATTGGGAGATAAGGCCCCTTTGTATCATTTCTGTGACGACCAATAACCCGGATTATATGTATTCTAAAAGAATACTCTATATAGATACAGAAGAGGGTCATTGGGTGATATATTGGGCGGAGAATTATGATCAAGGGGGAAGGCTTTGGAGGGCACTGGGCGTTACTCCCGTTGCCCATGAAACATCCAACGGGGTGGATGGATTTAGAAATCTTTATGGATACGTAATCACAAATTGTCAGACCAATCACTATACTATTGCCAATGGCGATCCGGAGTTTATTCCCCTCGATCCCGACAAGGTTTTCAGTATGAGGGAGATGATAAAAAGATCACGTTGAAAAAAATACGTTGCTATAGCGGTAGTTTTTTAGT
>DAOWNY010000124.1 GCA_030642325.1 Deltaproteobacteria bacterium | reverse complement strand
CTGAATAATTTCCACCAGAACTCCGAAGACACTCGCCGGATGTAAAAAAGCCACCCGGGTTTTTTCCACGCTCAT
Source organism: Deltaproteobacteria bacterium (assembly GCA_030642325.1). GTDB lineage: Bacteria > Desulfobacterota > DAOWNY01 > DAOWNY01 > DAOWNY01 > DAOWNY01. The sequence continues at coordinate 5,470 of DAOWNY010000124.1, read as the reverse complement.
CTCTCCCATCACCTTTAACCCGTTCTCCTTAAAATGTTTGAGGGCGGCATCCATATCTTCCACCTCTAAAGAAATGTGGTGGAGGCCCTGACCCCTGGAATCAATGAACTTAGCTATCAACCCCTGGGGGTCGGTACTTTGAGAAAGTTCCAGGGTGGATTTACCCACCGTTACCATGGCCGATTCCAGTTTCTGGCCGGGAAAGGTCTTGCGGACCGACACCTTGGCCCCAAAAACCCGCTCAAGGAGACCTATCGCCCCATCCAGATCCTTTACGGCAATACCCACATGGTTTATCTGTTTAATCACTCCGCATCCCCCCTTATGTATTGAAAAATAAAAAACGATGTGAATTATCTAGACATTCTCATCAACCCCTTGATGGTAAAAGCCTTTTTGGTTAACGGCTCGAATTCCGGAAGTCCTATGGTTACTGGCGCTCCATACATCATTGTATAATGGTTGGTCTGGGAATTCATATACATCCAGTTAAACATCCCCCGACAATTTAGATTATCACTGGAGACAGGGTGGGGGCCATTGGCTCTCCACAACCTGTCGCGCTGATCATACTGCTCCCCCCAGTAGTTGGTAAATGTATCTTTGTCAATCCAGATAATTCTTTTTGAATATATATAATTGGGGTCATTGGTTTTAACCTCCACCACCCACAGTGGTCTGATTTCCCAATCCACCTGGGAACATGGCCCTTGCCTGTGATAATCATAGGGTGGTTTCTCAAAGTAAACCCGGGGTACCAAAAAATCTCTGCACTCCAAAACCTGAAAAGTCATTATGGGGTTAAGCTTTTGTCTCCAAACCTGAAAATCGTCAAAAATACAGTCACTTCCCAAAATAGGATCGTTCACATCCGCCCCGGTAAGCCTCCTCATCCTTCGGATGGCCGGGATGTAGGCATAACAATCATCCATTTTATCGATAGCCCAATAGCGAACTCGAAGCTGGATAAAACCCCTGACTTCATGGGGCGCCGAAACGAACATGGACTCCTTGCTGCATAACCCCCCTTTACTGGCTTCCGGCAACCAGCCCAAAGGAGGAGTATCCGCCCTTCCGACATAATGTTTTTTTCGAAGCTCCCATTTGAAATGTTTCTCGTACTTCATCCCCTTAAAAAGCCCGAACCAGCTAAAGAAAATTACGTCATCATGGGCATTGCCGCGGTTGATTTCGTTATTAGAGTTCCAGGCAAGTTCAATCGGACTTTTGGGGTCGGGAAAGGGGATCCCCGCCGTCCATCCTGTCATGGAATTATTGGGACCGATTTTACATTGGGGGCTGTATTTTTCTGTGGCTTCATATACTCCGTTGGTAAGCTTGGCCCAATTGGTTTTTTTGATGGGCATTTCTATATTCCCCGTCTTAACTCCCATGCCGTACCATTGAATTTTGCTGGCGGGAAGCAGCTTTTGAAGTTCCGGCAGGTATTGTTCCCAGTTTTGTGCAGTAATCACCATCCCCGGTTTAATGGGTCCCTCGTATTTCTTGCAAGAAGGAAGGCCCGCAGCCAATAAGGAAATAGCGGCCATATGAGACCATAAAATTACCATTGTCAACACAAAAATTTGTTTGAGATTCATTTTTTTATTCCTTTCTAAAATTTATCCCTTTTACCTGAATCGTCCCCTTAACCTCGGCCCCTTCACAATCTTCGGCCAAACCATCTTTTAGAAATGCCCCCTGTGCCTCTGCCGGCAATACGCATCATGTTTCATCATAATAACGGTCAACTCCATCTTTTTTAAGAGGAATTTAATACTCCCGCCCTGCCTCTTGCCATGGTTTCCGCAATCCATAATCCTCACTGATCACCTTATAGCAGTTGTAACCGGCTGTGGACATGCCGAATCCAACAGGATGCCAGCCGCTTCCCGTTCCGTAAAGACCCTTTACCGGCATCCTGTGATCAGAAATTTCAGGGATGGGTCGGTTCCACCCGACCTGGGACAAAACACAATCCAGCAAATTCCAGGTCCCAATCTCCGGGATATGGTGAAGTCGGCGGGTGATATCCCAGGGACTGTCAATATCGTAGCCGATTACATTATCCCAGGTCATATTGTGGGTATATTTACTCCACTTGTTAACAATATACTCCGCCAGTTTTGATTCTGCCCGGGCCCATTCCTTCTCGGTAAACTGATCCACCGAACAGGTATAAAGTTCATTTCCGAGGGAGTATTTACCGGCTGGGGCATAGGTCGAATCCCCAACTACATGGTGGCTCCAGGTTAACGGTTCTCCTTCCACCACGGGGGCTCCCGGATACTCTCTCCCCAGCTTCCTCCTCCAGAACTCTCTGGAAGGGGTCCATGGATCTTTGTCCCCCAACCCCACAAAAGCGCACCTGTCAACATCGGCATCAAAGGCGGCGGCCTTATACCTGGGAGGCTCATGAACCGCCCAATGGCACCACCATCCACACGCGGAAGCATAAATACATAGGGCCTTTATTTTAGTAATTATAGACGGGGGAAGGATGTCTTCCCCCAAAAGATTCAAACATAAATACTGTGGGCTCACGCTGCTCACCACCAGATCGGCTTCCACCTCTGTTTTGTCCATAAGGCGGATTCCCTTGACCTTCTCATTCTCAACCAGGATCTTATCCACCCCCTGTTTGGTAAATATTTTTCCCCCATTTTCCACTATGATCTTCTGGGCGGCATGGGCCATACTGTGGGTCCCCCCACGAATAAAGCCTGTGGCCCTGACCGAGGCCATAATGACGGCCAAAATCGACATCCCGGTCCCCTGGATATGGCCGGGGGCCCCCCACCAGGAATAGCTCCCTCTTAAAATTGCGCACTTTATTTCATCGGATTCAAAAATCTCGTCGCATACCTGCATTAATGACTTGTTAATCCAGCCCGGATCAATGCCGTGCTTTGGACCTTCCTGAATAATCTTTTGAAAAAAACCATCGGGCTTATTCGCAATTGCCGGGTTCCATATCCAGCGGTGAAATTCCGGATAAAGCCATTCATCCCAGACCTTGCCGAATTTTAAAAGAAATTCGGCATCCCGCCTGGAAAACCTGGCCACACTTGCCGCTCCCTTTTCCCAAGTGGGATCATACTTTTCATTATGAAATACTATACAACTGTCATCCTCTTCAAATACAATCCCCACCGAACACTCGGGCAACAGAAGTTTCCCCCCCCTTTCTTCAAAATCGGGGAAATCCTTCCACATCAAATCATGATAATAACTACAATGGGCGGTGGAATGAACGTTGGCGACAAAACCGGGAGCGGCGCATTCCTCCGAAGACCATCCCCCTCCGGCTTCATGCCTTATTTCAAACACCCCGGTCTTCATACCCCCGTATTTGGTCAGGTACATCGCGGTAATCAAACCTTTATTACCTCCGCCCACTACGATAGCATCGTATTTTGCATCCGGCATCATTCACTCCTCCGGCAATTCGCCATACCCTCTCCAAAAAAATTATTATAAATTAGTAACAGTTCACGGTTTTTATTCAATGACTCATATAAAGCTTTGGACATTGTAATTGCTACGGCATTCAGGTAAAAGGCTGGGGACTGAAGGAAAAGTGAGCTGCTTCCGACAGATAGTTATATGTTTTTCACCCGAAAAATATAAATGGCTGTTCCGCTTTTTTTACCTTCGGCCTTTAAGTCTATCCCACTTGAATAGTTACGATGAACGAAAAAATTGATCTTTCATTCAATAATCACGACAATCTCAATCATTCATAAACACGGACCGCCAGCCTGCATGATTTTTTCCGGGCTTCCGAATCTTCAAATGAAAAACTCATCACTAATATTTTAGACAGGAGTTTTTACCAATGGTTAACTATGAACCGTAAACTGTTAATTGCAAACGGATTCTTACCTTTATTGTCATGGATTGCATTAACTATCAGTAAATAAGCATACTAATGTTAAATAATTTTCTATACGAAACGTATAAAGTGTTTCCAATATGAGCAAGAAAAATGAGAATGAATTGGAGGAGGCGAATCATAACAGGTGATAAATCAGCTATATCACCATTCAATCGCAGTCGAAGAGTAAAAGTAAACTGTAAGTTTGTCCTTAGATTATTTGGGACATGTGAATCAAATCGATAGTTTTAATCGTAATTATAAAAAATATTTATGTTTTTTATAATTATTTGTCGATAGAAGAGTCCTTTCCAACGGATGGTCCGTTTCATTATGGATTAATTAATTTTCAACATAATTGAAGTAAGTTATCGCCATTTTTGTTTTCGACGAAATCATCTACCATTAAAAAGGATTTTAGCTTACCAAACTTTTGTCCATATGCCAAGGAAAAATCTTCACCATCATATTTCCCAGGGATTAGTTTGATTCATGCGTTAGTATTATTTTAGCTTTTTGAAATTATAGCTATTACAATGACCTGGGGTTCAACCCCTCTGAACTGTTGCTTTTTAATCTTTTTCAGAGCGTAACCTTCACAAAATTCCTATTACCTTACCGGGCTGCCCGATTACCTGATTAATGGGTAACTACTCAATAGTTAAAGGCCGGGTTAACCATCTAAATTATTAACCCGGCCAGATTATTATTTATAAATCTAATAAATAGTCGGTTCTTTGCATGGGACTTTCGAAAACCAGTTGGTTTATCTTACGAAAAACTTTTTTAGCGTTCCAAAGCATAATGATTAATCTTAGAACGGCCTTCCATCCTTCTCCCAGGGTTTGATTAATCCCATATCCTCAGACATGACCTTGTAGCAGTTGTAACCCTGGGCGCTGTGGGCAGCCCCCCAGGGATGCCATGCCGAGCCTGTGCAATAAAGACCCTCAATACTGGGGATCTTGTGCCGGGCCATTTCGGGAATGGGCCGGAACCTTCCCCACTGGGAGGGAATATTGTCGATCACGCACCAGTTTCCGGCCGGGGCGTAATTCTTGCACTGACGGGCAGTATGGTAAGGGGTTACCGGCATATATCCCCCCACTTTATCCCAGTCAATATTGGGGGCGTATTCTCCGATTTTCTTTACCACATCTTCGGCATGTTGGGTTTCGCGTTTCTTCCATTCCGCATCGGTCAATTTCCATGCAGGGGGAACAAACTGCTCGGTTAAACAGACAAAGTCGGATTCCGGAGGTCCCAGCACGGTATCTCCCGGGGTAGTGGGTGTATCTGTCCCGTGGTAAGCCACCCCTATATTGAGTTTGGAGGGCCACATCCCCAGTTTCCGTTCAGCCGATTCCACCCGGAAGGTATCAATGTCCATATCTCCCAGCACCAGCCACATGGCCTGCCATACATCGGAGTTCCAGGCCTCGGACTTATACTTGGGACGTTCCTTAAATGCCCAGGAATACCACATCAAACAAATCCAGTCCCGCTCAAGGGCCTCCACCTTGGCAACAATGTCATAAGGCAGGTGCTCTTTTCCGATCAAATCCATGCATAATTGAGAGGGATCCACCGTAG
>DAOWNY010000056.1 GCA_030642325.1 Deltaproteobacteria bacterium | reverse complement strand
GTATACGTCCACGGCGCCGTCGGAACCCCTAACGACCACGAACTAGTTAAAAAAACAAAACACAATAGAGACATTAACCGAGGGGTGATCGACAGCACGGTTGCGCCGATTGCCTTAAAAGACCCCAACTCTAAAGTTTCGCTCATCCTTCGTTACATCAGTAAACTTAATCTTACCCGTACAAGAAACCGCGCCTTCCACCCCCATGGAGCCCAACGTGTCTTGATGCTCTCTTCGGATGTTTTCACTGTATTGAGGACATCACCTGAAAAGGACCAGCACATCCTGACCATGGCCAACGTCACCGGCAGGGTGTGCAGCATCATTGTCCGGCTTTCCGAACTTGGTGTTGAGGAAATAAGGTGGTATGATCTTTTAGGGGACACCGAAAAGACAGCCCGTGATGGAACGCTTGATGTGACCTTGCAGCCCTATGATGTTATTTGGCTGATACCTGAAAGCGAAAAGGGATCTGAATGAATGAGCCAGAAATTGAAAGAGGGTCAAGTCTACTCTTGACCCATTAAAATTTTGTTTTATTTAAAAAAAGAATTCTCAGAGCCACACGGCGCAATAGTTAAAGCAATTAATGAGTTTTTGGGCAGCAAAGTTATTATTTTTAATTCGTATTAAGTCGCCAAAAAAAGTATATATGGTGTCACATCTTGTATAGTGAATACAATGATTGACCCGGATACGGTTTTCTTATAGTATGTATCTATTACCGCAAATGGCAGTTGGCATCTGTTTGCTATGTAGGCACGTAATTGAGTCGAACTTGCCATAACTAGCTATTTATATTGACTATTATGATTGAGATAAAGTATGCGTTTTTGCAAAGCGTATTGCGCATACTTTATCATCACTTTCTTAATTAGCCTCTTGATTTGGTTGATTATTCCTTTATTTCTAATGAAAAATGGCGATCTTATGGCAAAACATACTTGATCACAACATGTCCGATATAACCTAATTGCAGCAACTACAAGGCTTTCAGAGAATCCAACCGGCATTTGCGCTCATAGCTTTGGATCGTAAAAATCATAAAAAAATATCAATCCCGCATTTTTAATATTTACTTATCATCTCAAACCAAGCAAAAGAAACCATAAATAATTTTCGGTCCAGGGATTAGATTCATCATTTTTTCCAAAAAAGCATTGATTTTTTCCGGTTTTTAAGTTATTTAAAGCTGATAGAGAAATTAAATTGTAAAGATTTTTCATATCGATAGGGTATTTAAGTGGAAAATTCCGACCGGTTGAATAAGTTTCGCCAACAAATTGATGATACTGATGCTGAAATCCTTCGCCTTTTAAATAAGCGGGCGCGATTGGTTATTGAGGTGGGAAAAGCAAAAGAGAAGGTTGATGGAGATTTCTATGTTCCTGCCCGCGAACAAAAAATTTATAAGGGGTTGGTCAAAGCAAACCATGGACCGCTTCCGGATGAAGCCGTCAAGTTGATTTTTCGAGAAATTATTTCTGCTTCACTTTCTCTGGAAAAGCCTCTACAGATTGCCTACCTTGGTCCCCAGGCAACCTTTACTCATCTTGCCGCCATTAAGCAGTTTGGCCGATCCGCCCATTTAATTCCCCAAAAAGATATTACCAGTGTTTTTGAGGAAGTGGAAAGAGGCAGGGCTAATTACGGAGTGGTTCCAGTCGAAAATTCTAATGAAGGAGTAATAAATCATACACTGGATATGTTTATTGATTCGGACCTAAAGGTATATGCAGAAATTTTACTGGATATTTCCCATGCCCTTCTTTCCCGGAGCGGGAAGATAGGGGAGATTGAAAAAATATACTCCCATCTAAACGCCCTTGCCCAATGTAAGAACTGGTTGAGAAATAACCTGCCCCATGTTCCCGTTTTTGATGTAACCAGCACTGCAGCGGCAGCAAAGATGGTGGAAAATGATCCCAAGGCAGGGGCAATTGCCGGAGAAATGGCTGGAATATTATATAATCTGGAAACAGTAACAAAAAATATTGAGGATAATAAGTTTAATTTTACCCGTTTTTTGGTAATCGCCAAAAATGTTTCCGACAAGAGTGGTGATAACAAAACCTCAATACTCTTTTCCGTTAAAGATGAACCGGGTGCTTTATATAAAATACTAAAACCTTTTGCCGACAGAGGTATCAATTTAACAAAAATTGAATCACGGCCCCTTAAGAACCGGGCATGGGAATATTGCTTCTTCATCGATATGGAAGGGCATATAGCCAGCGGGCACATCAAGGAAGCGATTGAAGAACTGAGAATGAATTCACAATTTTTAAAAGTTTTGGGTTCGTATCCTAAAATGAGGCCCAGGGATTGAAGGAGTAACTTTACTTTAAATGAAACTGGAAATAGCTTCGAAAAGCATTCAACAGTTGGTGCCCTATTTGCCGGGGAAACCCATCGAAGAGCTTGAAAGAGAGCGGGGGATTAAGGATGCAGTAAAACTTGCATCAAATGAAAATCCCATCGGTCCTTCACCAAAAGCTCTAAAGAGCATTGAAGATAATCTCTCAAAGGTTAACCGCTATCCCGACGGGAGCAGCTTCCATCTAATAAAGAAGCTTTCCCTTAAACTGGGGGTGAGTGAGGATAACGTCTTTCTGGGGAATGGTTCCAATGAAATCATCGAATTACTGATCAAAACTTTTATGGGTCCGGGGAAAGAGGTAATCAGTGCGGATCCGGTCTTTGCCATGTATCGAAAGATGGTTCTCGCAGCTGACGGCAGGAATGTAATTGTTCCCTTAAAAAATTTTGTCCACGATCTTGAAGCAATGGCAGAAAGTATTACTGCTCGCACCAGAATAATTTTTATTAATAACCCTAATAATCCCACCGGAACCATCGTCAAGCGAACAGACTTTGAGAAATTTCTTGAGATTATTCCCGACCATTTAATAGTGGTAGTTGACGAGGCTTATTTTGAATATGTTACTGATGAAGAATTTCCCAATTCTTTATTTTATCGTAATCAGGGAAAGACGATTGTCACTCTGCGGACTTTTTCAAAAATTTATGGGTTGGCCGGGTTAAGGATCGGTTACGGAATCGCTTCTACGGAAATAGTCAGTTATCTAAACAGGGTGAGGCAACCCTTCAATATCAGCTCTCTTGCCCAGGCTGGTGCACTTGGCGCTCTTGATGATGAAGATCACATTACCGGAAGCATCGAATTGAACCGGAATGAATTGAAGTATCTTTATGGGGAGTTGGATAATTTAGGTGTGGAGTATTTACCTACCCAGGCAAACTTTTTTTTAATCAATCTTCGTCGTGATTGCCGTAAGGTATACGATGCTCTTCTGCAGGAAGGCGTTATCGTAAGATCGATGACTGCTTACGGATTAAAAGAGTATATTCGTTTAACGGTGGGTCTTCACTCTGAAAATGAGAAATTTATCAAAGCGTTAAAGAAAATTATCTAGATGGATACTGTGTCCGGGGAAAATATGATCGGCGGTAAAAAAAGATTGATTGTAACCATAGACGGACCTTCGGGGGCAGGAAAGAGTACTGTGAGTATGATTGCAGCTGACCGGCTGGGTTATCGTTACATTAACACTGGGGCATTATACCGAGCGGTTGCAGTGGAAGCGCTTAAGCAGGGGATTGACACCAATAATGAAGCTGAGCTTAGGGAAATTTGTTCTAGCTTGCAGATATCTATTTATAAAAGAAATGGTTTGTTGGTTTATTTTGTTAATGAAAGAGAAGTTACCGGGGAAATTCGAGAACCAAAAATATCCTTGCTGGCCTCAGGATTGTCGGCTAAAGAAATAGTCAGGAAAGGGTTGTTCGGTATCCAGCGACGCTTAGGAAGAAACGGGGGGGTGGTTTTTGAGGGAAGAGACATGGGTACAGTCGTTTTTCCGGAGGCGGAGATTAAATTTTATCTCAATGCAAAACCGGAGGAACGGGCGAAAAGAAGATATCGGGAATTGACGGAAAATAATTATGATGTAACATATGAACAAATACTTCGGGAACTTATCAAAAGAGATGCGGATGATAGTTCCCGGAAGCTGTCTCCGTTGAGACCTGCAAGAGAAGCTGTTATTATTGATTCCACTCAAATGGAATTAGAAGAAGTAGTGATGCTGATGCTGGATTCGATTCAAAAGAAAATTGATTTTGTTTCCTGTTAGAAATAACTTGTAATCATCTTTTTTTTGTAGTACATAGAAGATCTGAGTAGAATGGGTTTGCTAAAAAGCTTTCTACTGGGTTGGGGAGGGAATCGCCTTTCCCTGATCAAAAAGTTATGTTAGGGAGGTAATTATTTAATGGAAGAAAACACCCAGGATTTCCAGGAAGAAACTTCAGATGAGATGCTTTTTTCTGGCAGTAGTGAAGAAATGTTAAAGGATGAGGCCGGCGAAGAGGAGACTGAAAGTCTCGAAGATCTCTACGAGAAGAGCTTTAGGGGAATCAAAGAAGGTGAAGTTGTCCATGGAACCGTAATTCAAATAACCGATGATAGTGTTTTGGTGGACGTGGGCTACAAATCTGAAGGTCAAATCCCTATTTCAGAGTTTGGGGTAAAGCACAAAGTTGACCTGAAGGTGGGAGACGGCGTTGATGTTTTTCTCGAAACCAGGGAGGATGACGACGGAGCAATAATATTATCGAAGCTCAAGGCAGACAAGTTGAAGATTTGGGAGGAAATCAAAAATTCCTACGAGAAAGACGGAATCATCGAAGGGAGAATTACCGGCAGGGTAAAAGGCGGCCTTTCGGTTGATATAGGAATTCCCGCATTTCTTCCCGGTTCCCAGGTAGATCTTTATCCTACCAGAGATTTCGATAATTTGGTCGGTATGAATCTGGAATTTAAGGTTCTTAAGTTCAATCGAAGTCAGCGCAATATTGTTTTATCTCGTCGCGTAATACTGGAAAAAGAGAGAGAGGAACAAAGAAAAAAGACCTTAGAAACGATCCAGGAGGGAGAAATCGTTACAGGTATCGTAAAGAATATTACTAATTATGGTGCATTTATTGACCTCAACGGCCTGGACGGACTTTTACATATTACCGATATGTCCTGGGGAAGGATCAAGCATCCCTCAGAATTATTAAAAGTAGGGGAGAGTATTGAACTTAAGGTTTTGAAGTTTGATGAGGAAAAAGGGCGGGTGTCTTTGGGGTTGAAGCAGATGATACCGGATCCATGGAGCATTGTTGGGGATAAATATCCGGTGGGATCCAAAGTTCAGGGGAGAGTGGTCAGCATCGTTAATTATGGTGCCTTCGTTGAGATAGAAAGTGGAATTGACGGCCTTGTGCATATTTCTGATATTTCCTGGATCAAGAAGGTCAAACATCCTTCAAAGGTGCTAGCCATTGGCGATGTTGTTGATGTGATAGTTTTAAGCGTTGATCCTTCCCAGCGGAGAATATCCCTGGGGATGAAGCAAATTGCACCAAATCCCTGGTCTTTAGTGGCAGAGCGATATCCGGAGGGAACCGTTATTGAGGGTAAGGTCAAAAAAGTCACCGATTTTGGCATTTTTATAGAAATCGATGAAGAAATTGATGGCCTGGTTCATGTTTCCGACTTTTCCTGGACGGAAAGAGTTAAACATCCATCTGAAAAATACGGTAAGGGGGGTACGGTTCGGGCAGTAGTCCTCAATATCGATCAAGAGAATGAGCGTTTTTCTTTGGGAATTAAACAGATCGAAACGGATCCCTGGGAGGTAGTGCCCGAAAAGTACAAGATTGGCATGAAGGTGGAAGGAGCGGTCACCAATATAACCGATTTTGGTATCTTTCTCGAGCTGGAGGAGGGAATTGAGGGGTTGATCCACGTTTCGGAACTAAGCAAAGACAGGATAGATAACCCCAAGGATTTTGCCAAGGTCGGTGATGTCCTTTCAGCACTGATTATTAACGTGGAAAAGAAGGAGAGAAAAATCGGTCTTAGCATCAAGGATTTGGGAAAAAAGGAAGAAAGAAAATATTTAACAAAAAAGAAATTAGCAACCCCATCCTTTGGAGTTACGTTAAAAGACGAATTTAAGCAAAATGAGGAAGTTCTTAATAATTTTGTAAAAAAAGCGGAGGAAGCTAACAACATCGAAAAGAAAGCCGTTTCAGATGAGATTTCCGAGCCAAGTCCTGAACCTGAAGATGAGACGGTTGTGGATGCAGATGATGACGAACTTGTTGATAAAGAAGAAGAGACTTCGCTATAATATTCAGAAAACTTTTTCCTCCATTTATTACAGGTAATTCTTAAGAGAGATTCTTGTATTTTCCTCCAATTTTTTTTCTTTCTGTATTACCCATTTTATCAGGTGAATTGTATGCAGAAACATTTCGACCAGTTTTTGAATTTTGTTCAGGTAGAAAAAGGGTTGGCAAAAAATACCATAACTTCTTACGGCAGAGATTTAATTAAGTTTATCAACTCTTTAAAAAAAAAGGGAATTAACGACTTAACAACTGTTTCGAGACTCGATATTATGTCGTTTCTGCTGGAATTAAAAGAAGCCGGCCTTTCTCCAAAAAGTTCTTCCCGTAATTTAGCTTCTCTTAAGGCTTTTTATAGATTTATGGTAAACGAGGGTTACCTGGAAAAGACACCAGTGGTCAACATTGAATCTCCCAGGGCGTGGAAAAAGATCCCTGATACCTTGACTTTGGCGGAGCTTGAGACTATTCTTGAAAAGCCTGATACCAACACTACTCTTGGTTTGCGAGATGCCGCTATGCTGGAACTTTTGTATGCCACCGGCTTGAGAGTTTCGGAGTTGATATCTGTCACTTTGAACAGCGTAAACCTAGAAGGCGGTTATCTCACTACTTTGGGAAAAGGGGCTAAGGAGCGGATAGTGCCATTGGGAATCTCTGCTGCAATAAGGGTGAAGGAATATCTGGAGCTTTCCCGGAAAAAATTATTAAAAAATATTATCGACACCAATGAGTACCTCTTTGTTAACTCATTCGGAAAAAAGATGACCCGTCAGGGGTTTTGGAAGATACTCAAAAAATACGGCGGGTTGAGCGGAATTAAAAAAAGAATTTCTCCCCACATCTTCCGCCACTCTTTTGCCACGCATCTTCTCCAGGGTGGGGCCGACCTCAGATCAGTTCAAATTATGCTGGGGCATGCCGACATTTCTACCACTCAAATTTATACCCAGGTCGCCAAGGAGAGATTGAAGGCAATTCATGCAAAATTCCATCCTCGGCCTTGAAAGTCGATTGAGTCAGTATGGAAGTTATCACTACCCATATTAATGCCGATTTTGACTCTTTTGCCTCTATGCTGGCCGCCAAGAAACTTTATCCCGAGGCCACATTGGTATTCTCCGGTTCAAAGGAGAGAAGCCTCCGAGATTTTTTTCTCCAATCCACTATCTATATCTTCGGATCAGAAAAAGTCAAAAATATTGATTTGGATAAAATTACCCGTTTGATCCTGGTGGATACTCGACAACGGAGTCGAATCGGAAAATTTTCAGATATTGTGGATAAACCGGGGATTGATATTCATATTTTTGACCACCACGCCGAAAGTTCCGATGATATTAGCGGATCGAGGATGGAAATTAGAGAGGTGGGAGCGAATATGACAATTATGGCTGGTTTTTTAAAGGAGAAGGAGATTGAAATAAGCCCGGACGAAGCAACGGTTATGTTGCTGGGTATTTATGAAGATACCGGTTCCTTTACCTTTTCTTCAACCAAATTCGACGACTATTTAGCGGCGGCATATCTTTTAAATAAAGGAGCAAATTTAAATATTATATCTGATATGCTCACCAGGGAATTAACCTCCGAACAGATCAGTCTCTTAAATGAGTTAATTCACACGGCCACCACCTATTTTATCAATGGAGTTGAAATAGTAATTTCCCAGGCATCAGTGGACAAGTTCATCGGCGATCTCGCCATGCTGGTTCACAAACTGAGAGATATGGAAAATATCAATGTTCTGTTTGTTCTGGTCAGAATGGGTGACCGGGTTCACTTTGTGGCCAGGAGTAGAATCAGTGATGTAAATGTGGGAGAGATCGCCCTTTTTTTTGGTGGCGGGGGGCATACATCAGCCTCGTCAGCTACCATCAAAGATTTGACATTAATTCAGGTGAAAGAAAAACTGATTGAGCAGATTCATAAAAAAGTCGGTTACTTGAAAGCAGCAAGAGACCTGATGTCTTTTCCCGTCAAGTTTATTGAATCAAAAGAGTCCCTAGAAAAAGCCGGTGAGATGCTAACTCGCTACAATATTAATGTTTTGCCGGTGATGGATGCAGGCAAGGTGGTGGGATTGATTACACGTCAGATCATTGAGAAAGCTTCCTTTCACGGGCTTGCAAATGTTTCGGTGCAGGAGTATATGACCACCGATTTTTCCGTTATTGATCCCGGAACTTCTTTAACTACTATCCGGTCCCTTATTGTGAATAACGGTCAACGCTTTTTACCGGTAGTAACTGATGGGCAATTGGTTGGTGGAATTACCCGCACTGATTTACTTCGATTTTTTTACTCAGGGGCGTCAAAGGGACCGGAGCATATTTACGATGCAGGACATGAACCGGGACATTCGCGAATGAAAAATTTTTCCGGACTCCTCAGGGAAACCCTTTCAGAGAAAAATTTTAAACTGCTAAAGAGGTTGGGTGAATTATCTGCCGAGCTAGGTTATAATGTTTATCTGGTGGGAGGGTTTATAAGGGATCTTTTGTTAAGAAAAAAAACATTGGATATTGATGTTGTAATTGAAGGAGATGGAATCAATTTTGCGGAAGAATTTGTATCGGAACAGGGGGGCAAGCTCCGCACCCATAAAAGGTTCGGAACTGCAACTATCATATTGCCGGATTCCTTGAAGATTGACGTGGCTACTGCCCGGCTTGAATATTATGATCATCCCGCCGCATTGCCGGTGGTGGAATTGAGTTCATTAAAACAGGATTTGTATCGACGGGACTTCACCATTAACGCCCTGGCCGTCAGCTTAAATTCGGAGGATTTTGGGGTATTGATTGATTTTTTTGGTGCCCAAAAGGATATTAAGAAGAAGGTCATCCGGGTTCTTCACAACCTCAGCTTTGTGGAAGATCCCACCCGGGTATTTCGGGCCATCCGTTTCGAACAAAGATATGGTTTTAAGCTGGGGGGACAGACTAAAAAACTGATTGAAAATGCGGTAAAGATGAATTTTTTTGAAAAATTATCCGGAAGCAGGCTGACTTCCGAATTGATTCTGATCATGAAGGAGGTACCTTCCAGGGGAGTTGCCCGGCTGGCCGAGTTTGACATCCTTAAATTTATTCATCCGGCAATTGAGTTTGACGATAATGTGAGATTAATTTTCACCAATATTGATGATGTCCTATCCTGGTTTAAACTGCTTTTTCTTGATGTAAGTTGTCAGCAATGGTTGATCTATTTTTTTGGGCTGATTGATCCGTTGAGTGAGAATGAGCTTAACGAGATCTGTCGGCGATTGTGTTTTAGTCAAAAACGTACCCAAATAATTTTTGAAGGAAGAGAAAAGATCAATACTGTGCTTTCTCGATTTTATCACCATAAAAGACCAACGGATAAGACCGTTATTGAGCTGCTTACCCCCCTAACGATGGAAGTTCTTTTATTTATGATGGCAAAGACAACCCGGAATTCTACCAAAAAAATGATTTCTCGCTATATGACAAATTTGAGGGGGAGGAAAACT
>DAOWNY010000145.1 GCA_030642325.1 Deltaproteobacteria bacterium | reverse complement strand
TTTAAAATTCAATAGGTTGCAATGTAAGTGTCGTTTTCTTGCAGGGTTATAAATCAAGAACTTTGTCCCCAAACATCTCTCATCCTTTTACCTTGACATCAATTCCCCTTACCGCCAGGCAGACCTCACATCACGAAGCTTAATTAAATCTTAACTTCCCGGTAACCAAAACGTAATAAGTATTTGCTATAAAACAGTTGTCTATTGGAAAAAGATGATGCTAACCCAAGCTTCATAAAAAAAACAGAGAAAAAAGCCTGAAATTTGCTAATTCAAAAATAACAATCCTTATATATTAATGGGTTAAGTAACTAATTTTCGCAAAAGTCCGGACAACCAATACTTTTACGTCGTGGTATCACGCAAAACAAAAAAGATACCAAAACCAACAAAGCAGCAGCCATTACCCGGGAAATCACTGAAACAAAAACTGAAGAGGGGGTATACCGGCTGCGTACCAACATGGAAGTATTAACAGAAAAGGGGATATGGGATATCTGCAACATGCTTTGTGACATGGAAGATGCTTTTGCTGAATGATTAAGGCAATTTTATAAGAAATTAAATCTGTAGTGACAAAACTCGACCTCTACAAACCCATATCCCCTTGATCTTAAACGATTTATTTTTTTGAGTCAGGAACTTGGCTAAGGCAATGAAATATAATATTTTTGAAGACAAAGAATTATTACTTTTAAGAATTTCAGGCCAGACCAGAAAGAATGAAGCCCTACTGGTAAGGAGAGATCTTTTCCCCTATCTGCAGAAAAAAGGAATGAAGGTAATTATTGATTTGAACGAATTAGAGCAATTTGAGATCGTTACTTTAATTTTGGTTTTAAATGTCATTAAAAAAGAGGTTAAGTTTTTAAAAGGAGAGGTGAAATTATGCTCTTTAAAGCCGAATATACTGACCTATTTTAAGGAAAATCATCTGGATCAGATCTTTGAAATCCATGAGGACGAAGAAAGGGCCAAAAAGAGTAAATGGAGAAAACATGACAAAAGATGATCGTATTGTAGAGTTGCACCCCGATATTTTCTGGCTAAAGGGAGAGGATACCAGCAGCCATAGTTACCTGCTTAGAGGTAACTACAAAAATGTCCTCATCGATTCCGGAGTGGATAAAAATTTTTCAGGATTGCAAAAGTCCTTATTTAACCTGGGAATCAAGGTGAGGGATATTGATATAGTAATCAATACCCACGAGCACTTTGATCATATCGGGGCCAACAGGTATTTCCAGGATTATGCCCTGATTGCTGCCCATCGCTTTGCTGCTACTAAAATAACCGCAGAGGATAGATACGTTACTATGTATCAATCCGGTGACCTCAACAATCCCTCCATGAAAGTGCATCTCTGGCTGGAAAGCAAGAGCCGATTCGATCTGGGTAACTACAGCCTCAATATTATCCATACCCCGGGACACACCTCGGGATCGATCTGCATCTACGAACCTGCCTTAAGAATTCTTTTTACCGGGGATACCGTTTTTGCAGGGGGAACCCTTTCTTATATAGGCGAATCAGGAAGTGTGGGAGATTATATCGATTCCATCAGCCTCCTTGCCACCAGAAAAATAAACGAAATTTATCCCGGCCACGGGGCAATTTCCAAGATCCCGGAAAAAGATATGAAAGAGGCCATTGTCAATGCCAAAGCCCTTTTGCGGGACGAAGAAGGGGTAGAAATTACTCATTTTCGGGAAGCCTCTTAACCCTTAACCCAATGGTAGCCAAACGGTAACAAAAATAAGGTAATCTCAAATAAAAAAAGGAAGTAAAAGTTGCCACGATAAGTCAGAGGACAAAAATTTTATCTTAATCAAATTGTAACATTCCGGTAATCAAACCTTAACAATAGTCTCATACAATATCCCCATAACGGTCGGAAACAAGTTATCGTCATCAGGCTGGGTTTTTAGCAGAAAAAAGGCCGTCAGAAAACCGGCAAGCATCAAACGGAAGGGCTTACCACTCCTTTTGCGTGTCGTTCTTATCGTATCAGAGACCCCTGCTGAAAATCAAGCACAAAGGAAGGGAGGAAATGGAGGTAAAAAAAGAAAGGGATTGATAGATTTTTGCAGGGTTTCAATTTGAAGACTATTTTTTAAGTAGGAGGAATCAGAATATGAAAAAAGTTTTTAGAGCCATAATCTTTTTTCTAATGGCTATCTGTATGGCCGGTTTTGTGGGAATAACCACCTGCAGGGCAGAAGAAAAGAGTGTGAATGAACAGATTCTGGATATCTTGCTGGATAAAGGGGAAATTCCTCACTGGCGGTACAATGAATTGCAAGCTCAGGCAAAAAAAAAGGATAAAGCAACCGCCTGGCTTAAGGGATTTAAGTTTAAGGGCGATCTGAGGTTGCGTTATGAAGGCAAATATAATCAGAGCGGCTAC
Source organism: Deltaproteobacteria bacterium (assembly GCA_030642325.1). Taxonomy (GTDB): domain Bacteria; phylum Desulfobacterota; class DAOWNY01; order DAOWNY01; family DAOWNY01; genus DAOWNY01. The sequence continues at coordinate 2,546 of DAOWNY010000145.1, read as the reverse complement.
GATGATGATCGCCACCGGGGAAGATATAGACTGCGAGTGGGCTTTGAAAAAAAGATGTCATCCGACCTTAAGGTAATAGCCAGATTTGCCTCCGGCAAGGGAGAGCCTACCAGCACCAACCAGAGTTTCGATGATGCCTTTGAAAGTAAGGATTTCTGGATTGATCGGGCTTATGCCGTTTATAAACCCAATTTTTTATCCGGGTTGGAACTTGGGGGAGGTAAATTCAAAAATCCCTTTGTTCATACCGATATGGTCTGGGATTCGGATGTGAACCCCGAGGGAATCTATGAGAAATATACCTGTTCTCTTGGAAAATCATTCAAGCCCTTTATCACCCTGGGCCAGATGGTAATCGAAGAAAATAAGGGAGAAAAAGATGCTTGCCTCATTGCCTGGCAGGGGGGTTTTCAGGCCCTGACCAGCCATGGAGTGAAATGGACTTTAGCCCTTACATACTATGATTTCATGAATCTGGATAAATCCAAACTGGGCGAAAAGTACTCGGGTGGCAATACTGTGATAGATGATAAGCTTGTCTATGAGTATCGTCTTTTAAATTTTACGAATTTCATCGAGTTTAAAATCGGCAGACTTCCCATGAAAATTTTCTTTGATTATGTAAATAACCAGGATAATGACGTAGAAAAAGACGAGGGTTACGCAGCGGGGTTTAAGTTGGGAAAGACAAAGAAAAAGGGAAGCTGGGCGTTTTCCTACAAGTATGCCTCCATTGAACCTGATGCGGTAGTCGGCGCCTTCTGTGACAGCGATTTCGGCCATGCAAACCGGGAAGGGAGCAAGGCAGGGTTTGCCTACCAACTGATGGACAAGGTAACCTTGAAGCTCACCGGATATTTTATTGAAGAGAAAAGCGGAAAAGAAAATGAGTACAACATGGTCCACGCAGATGTGATATTCAAGTTTTAAATCTTAACCGGCTCTTAACATGATTGCAACATTTTTTTGGTACAAGGAAATTGAAGAAAGAAATTTTTATACAATCATTGAAAAATAATGATGGCAATAAGGAGAATAAAGCTATGGTAAGGTCTAAATTTTGGACAGGTATGGCGATTTTCGCAATGATGTTTTCCCCGCTCCTGATGGGGAAAATTGTTTCCCCTGTTTTCGGGGGTGAATCTCTTACCATCAGAGGATCAACCACGGTGCTTCCCATTGCACAAAAGGCAGCGGAAAGATATATGCAGTTGCACCCGGAGGCGCATATTTCGATCAGCGGCGGTGGATCCGGCACAGGAATCAAGGCTCTTCTGGACGGCAGCGTGGATATTGCCGATGCCTCGCGGCCAATGAAAGCCAAAGAAGTGAAAATGGCCAGGGAAAGAGGTATTGCCCCCTGCGAACATATCATTGCCAGAGATGGCATTGCCGTGATCGTTAATCCCAAAAATCCTCTCCCGGAACTTGGCAAGGCCCAGATCAAAGACATCTATACCGGCAAAATAACAAATTGGAGCGCTCTGGGCGGGTCCAATAAAAAGATTGTGGTGGTGAGCCGGGAGAGCAGTTCCGGGACCTTCGAAACTTTTAACAAGATTATCTTAAAAAAAGAAAGGGTCACTCCCGCCTCTCTTTTGCAGGCCGCCAACGCCGGAGTTTTGCATACCGTGGCCCAGAGCGAGGGGGGGATCGGATATGTGGGGATCGGTTATCTGGATAAAAGAATAAAGGCCCTTAAAGTAGAGGGGGTATATCCTGCCAGGGAGACGGTAATTGACGGTTCTTACCCTATTTCCCGGCCCTTGTTTATGTATACCGGCGGCAAACCAACGGGGCTTTCCGCCCGGTTTATCAGTTTTTTGCTTTCCCCTGAAGGGCAAAAAATAGTGGAAGAAGAGGGTTTTGTGGCGGTAAAGTGAAGGAGAAGAAAGGATTTCCCGGGAAAGAAAAGCTGTGCCGTTACTGCCGTCACAAAGGCTAAAGAAGGATGCATTTTGTTTTCTGATGCATTCAATCAATCGAACACGAGCCCATGCCCTTTTATATCTGTTACTTGGAGGAAGATACCTTAAAAGGGCAGGGATTTAAAAAAACAGTAAGCTGTGCGGTTAGCCTTTAGCAGATTGCTATTAGCCAAAATGATCACAGGATGTTCTGCTATTACAAATTTTCACCCATTGGGTGTTTATTTCAAGCTTTCGTAATACCTCGGTTTTTTAAAACTAAACGTTTGTGTGCTGACAGCTGATCACTCAACTTAAGCTGGAATTAGATCGGCAAATGTAACGAGATCAAGCGGATGTTGAATGGTTTCAGGCAAAAGCTAACACCTAATAGCTAATACCTAACCGCACAAGGTCGAATTGTTTTATCAGAAAAACAAATTAACATATGTTCGTCATGGTATCCTGGTCGCTCTTAACAAAAAAATGAGTAGCTTCCCCTCCCCTTACCCCGAGAAGTATCCGTAACCAAAGGTCTCCCGCAATATGCGATGCATCTCCCCGTTAGTGGCCCCGGCCCGGGCTGCCTCCACTAAAGCAGGCATGAGAACCCCGCATGAGGAAGGCCATTCATTATGG
>DAOWNY010000108.1 GCA_030642325.1 Deltaproteobacteria bacterium | reverse complement strand
TTCTGATTTCCTCCCGTCAACAAAATTTTCTATTTATTTACCAGTAAAATTGGGTTTTCGCTTTTCCATAAAAGCGTTAATCCCCTCTCGTTTGTCTTCAGAGTTCAGAAGAACATTAGCAAATGCCGCTTCATAAACAAGACCTGACTCTAAGTCGGTTTCCGCCCCATGATTTACCGCCATAATTGCCAGCTTGACCGCCAGCGGGGCTTTTTTCAAGAGTTTTTTTGCCACCTTGAAGGCATGCTCCATCAAATCCTCCGGCTTTACAACCACATTTGCCAAACCCATCTGTAATGCATCCTGCGCATTGATCATATCACCTGTGAGAATAGTCCACAACGCCCTGGATTTACCGATCATCCTGGTTAACCGCTGAGTTCCGCCATAACCGGGTATTACTCCCAGGCCTGCTTCCGGTAATCCGAGTTGGGCATTTTCGGAAAGAATCCGGAAGGTGCATGACAACGCCAGCTCCATTCCCCCTCCTAGGGCCATACCGTTAACGGCGGCAATGCTTGGCTTTCCCATCCATTCCAGGTCCCGCCCCATCTTCTGCCCGTTGCGGCTGAAATCAAAACCCTGGTCTATACCGATATCAACAAATTCGGTAATATCAGCTCCGGCGACAAAGGCTTTCTCCCCGGAACCGGTAACAATGATCGCCCGGACTTGTTTATCATCTTTGGCCTCGGACAGAACACTTCTTATCTCGTCAATGGTTTGTCCGTTTAACGCATTAAGCATTTTAGGTCGATTGATAGTCAGAACTCCAACATTATCTTTTACTTCATAAATAACGTTATCGTAACTCATGCTTCCCCCTTTCATTAAATTAATTAATAACATTCCATATACTTATATTATAGAAACCTGATCCGGCGCATATCACAAAAATAATTTAAGAAGTAAAAATTCATTATTTCACTGCTTTAATCCGAGGGACTATCACTTAAGATACCGTTAAAAAATACTTCAATTATATCCCTCGCAACCTCTTCGACCGAAAGCCGCCCGTTGGGCTGAAACCACCGATAAACCCAATTTATCATTGAAAAAATACCAAATGTTATCACTGCCTTGTCTGCCTTACCGTTGAGCAGGCCTTTTTTCTCAAGATCGCAAATCCTGGAATAATAAAGTTCATATATTTGTCGGTGCTGCTTATATGCCTTTTTTCTTAAATGGGGTGGTAATTGGAATTGTTCTTCCAAATAAATCTTCATCTCTTTGTATCTCTGTATTGAAAAACAGATCTGCTTAAAAATCATCGCCCGCAGGCAGGCGATATCGCTTTGCGCTCCCTCGTGCCGCTCAATGACCAGATTGAGCTCCTGTAAAAGATCATCCCCCACATCAACTATTACATCAAATAGTATCTCGGCCTTATTTTTAAAATAAAAATAGACAGTAGAATTATTAATGCCGACCGCCTTCACGATATCTCTGATAGAAGCTCTGGTATAGCCATATCTATAGAATAAATCTACTGATTTTCTTAGTATTTTCTCTTCAACATTAAGCTTTTTAGCCAATACCTTAACCTCACTGGGAGTAAACAGCATCAATTATAAAACGAACGACTGTTTTTTAGTAAACGTTTATATTTTATATACCCCCCAGTATATTTTGTCAATAAAAAAATAATATATTTTAAATTTTCAATTAATATCGATTTTCATTCAGATAAATATGGTACCCGTACGGTCATTAAAAAACCGTTCCAGGGTCATAGCAAATTCTTAAACCATGCCAGGATGAAAGCGCTATTTTTTTCATCCAAGGTAATTCAAAGTGAAACATTCTTTTTGATCCATAAAAAGAATACTATAATTATCTGAACAAAATGTTAAATAAAAAAATTAATTTTTCCCCATTTGTATTAAAAATTACAATATTAACTAATATTGGACATAAATTTAAATAATATTCGTCAATATTTGCCAGCAATCATAAAAATAATGATGATGATAAATATTATTGTTCTGGTAAATTTGGTATCTATACCGGCAAATGCTACGTCAGCACTATTATATAACCATTTGTATTTTAAAAGAAATCCGGAAAGAAGAAAGGGCGGCTTGGTTTGAGTATAGGTAATCTAAATATCTGAATGAAAATCCATGATTAAACAATTTAGTAACTACTCGGAAATCAGAATTCCGAGTAGTTACATACCGCTAATATAAAAACATGGGCTTGGCGCCAACATGTCTGATTTTGGGGCGGTATTCCTCCACGTCATATAACTCCCTCACGTCCACCCTTTTTTGCCCCATGGCAATAGTGCTGAGGGGTATATCAGTATAAATCCCGCGACTAAGGGCAACCAGACGTCCAAACACCCCTTTCAAAAAAAGATCAATAGCAATATTGGCATAATTGACGGCTACCATCAGATCAAGAGAATCGGGAGTGCCGCTTCTCATTAAATAAGAAATACGTTGAATGAGCACATCCTCCCCGGTAAGTTCTTTGAGAATGGCGCCCGTTTCTTCCCCGATCCCCCCCAATCTTTTGTGACCATACGCGTCTGACTCGCCGGATAAAAACATATTTCCTCCCACCATGGTTGCCCCTTCCGAAATTGTAATCATGGCATAATTTTTGGGATTAGCCCGTTTATCTTTCATGACGAGCTTGGCAAGTTTTTTGGGTTCAAAGGGAATCTCCGAAATAATGGCACGGCCCACTCCCGACAAGTATGCAGCTATCAGGGATGTCTCCCCGCAATACCTGCCGAATAGTTCCACCACTGCAATCCGCTCATGTGATCCTGTAGAGGTTCTTAATGAATGAATAAAGCCGACGCTTCTGGTAACGGCCGTGGAAAAACCGATGCAATAGTCGGTTCCGAAAACATCATTATCCATTGTTTTAGGTATGGCAATTACCGGAAACCCTTCCCGGTGTAATCTGTCGGCAAAACTGAGGGTATCGTCACCTCCGATGGGAATGATGGCATCTACCTTCAAATGCTCTAAATTATTTAAGACATGGGAAGTGAAATCTTTTGTCTCTTCTCCCTCGGCAAACTGTTTCTTAAGAATGTCCGGAACTTCCTTGACCCGGGCAGCACTCGGATTGGTCCTTGAAGTATGCAGATAAGTCCCTCCGGAACGATCGATGGTTCTCACATCAAGTGGTTCCAAGATCTGAATATACTGAGCATTATGATTAGAATCTTCCGGATCGTAAGCCAAAAGTCCCGCCCACCCCCTTCTGATTCCTATCACTTTAATCCCCTCTGCCGCCGCCCGATAAACAAGGGTCTTTATGCACGGGTTAAGTCCCGGCACATCTCCCCCGCCCGTAAGTATCGCTATGGTAAGTTTTTTGTCATTCTTTGTTTCCATTTATCATCACCCCCTGCTTAGATTTATTATATTGAACACCGCAGCCTTACGAAACAAAAGCGGTTTGACACGTGCGTTCAAAAAAAACCGGGTGTTTCATTTTGTTCATACTAAATACTAAGGCTCAATCACCCGGGCTTAAAATTTTCTAAAACCCGAAGTAATCGGCTTCATTGCAATGGAAACCAGCCTAATTAAGCGGTTGTTGCCAAACATTTTTAAGTGTGTCGCCATCGGTTTCAATAATTACCGTGCCCTTAAGGCCGATTATTTTAAATTTATTACTCACAATAATCATGCCCGCTTCAGCGAAGGCGGTTTTTTTCATCAACTCTTCGAATCTCTCTTTATTGTCCTGCCTCACGGTAAGCACAAATCTGCTCTGGGATTCGGAGAAAAGGAGAACGTCATTTCTCCTTACACCGGCCGCAGGCACCTTTCTTAAATCAACTTCCATCCCGTACCCCCCGGCAAAAGCGGTTTCGGCCAGAGCAACTCCCAGCCCTCCTTCGGAGCAATCATGACAAGAGGCAATTAAACCTTCTTTTGTCGCCCGGGATATGGCCTGATATCTCTCTTTCGCCTTGCCGACATCTACTTTGGGAACATTATTCCCCGTAAATCCATGCATGGCAAAGTATTCGGAACCACCCATTTCGTCGCGAGTTTCCCCTGCCACGTAAACCAAATCGCCCGGCTGCTTCGCATCCATGGTAACCGCCAGCCTTATATCTTCAATCTTTCCCATAAGCGAAAACAAAACAGTGGGGTGGATGGAAATCTTAACCCCCTTGATACGGAAATCGTTTTTCATACTATCTTTCCCCGATATGCACGGGATTCCCATGAAGGTGGTATAATCATATAGAGCCATGTTGGCCCGGACCAGCTGGGCCAGTTTATATCTTCCGTCAGGATTCTTCTCCGATTCAATGGGATCAGGCCAGCAAAAATTGTCAAGCCCCGCCGCCACATTTAAATCCCCCCCCACGCAGATCAGATTTCTTAGCGCCTCATCAATGGCGGCGGTCATCATATGATAGGTATCGATATCACTGTAACGGGGGCAGATTCCATTAGACACGATCACTCCCTCCATGGAATCGAGCAATGGTCGCAAAACCGCAGCATCACCAGGTCCGTCATTCATGGCCCCCACTAAGGGCTTGACCACACTCCCCCCCTGAACCTCATGGTCGTACTGCCGAATCATCGACTCTTTGCTGCAAATGTTCCAGCGGCTTAAAACCTTTTTCAGGGCATCGGTTAAATCCGGGGGATCCCCAAAGGTTGGTTCGGGATGCTCCTTTTTTTTCCACTCTGCCTTCATCCTCAGCCCGGGAAGTCCATTGTGTAAAAAATCCATCTCCAGAAAAGCAACTGTTTTCCCCGCCCAGAGGATATGAAAATATCCCGAGTCGGTAAAGCTTCCAATGACCTTTGTTTCCACCCCCATCTTTTCGCTGAGGGTTAATAGTTGCCCTATTTTATCTGAACCGACTGCCAGTGTCATTCTCTCCTGGGCCTCGGAAAGGAGAATTTCCCAGGGATTCAGACCCGAATATTTCAAGGGGGCCTTCTCAAGATTCAATACACATCCTCCGCAGTCCTGGGCCATTTCTCCCACCGAGGAAGAAAGCCCTCCGGCGCCATTATCGGTAATGGCATGATAAAGCCCCAAATCCCGGGCTGTCAGTAAAAAATCCGCCATCTTTTTCTGGGTAATGGGATCGCCAATCTGCACAGCACTGGTGGGAGACTCCCCGTGTAGCTCTTCCGAGGAAAAGGTAGCGCCGTGGATTCCATCTTTTCCAATCCTCCCCCCGGTCATCACGATCAGATCACCGGCCCCGACTTTTTTTAGATGGGTTGGTTTTCCCCTGATTGTGCTTGGCATAATCCCTCCGGTACCACAGTAGACCAGAGGTTTGCCCAGATAACATTCATCAAAGACAACCCCACCATTTACAGTGGGAATACCACTCTTATTCCCTCCATGTTCCACCCCTTCCCTTACCCCCTCATAAATTCTCCTGGGATGAAGCAGCCGAGGAGGGAGAGGTTTGGAATAGTCCGGGGAGGCAAAGCAGAAGACATCGGTATTAAAGATCAGCCTCGCCCCCTTTCCCGTGCCCAGAACATCCCGGTTAACCCCGACAATTCCGGTAAGAGCACCGCCGTAGGGATCAAGCGCAGATGGGGTATTATGGGTCTCCACCTTAAATACCAGGCTCCAATCCTCATTAAACCTGATTACTCCGGCATTATCTTTAAATACCGAAAGGCAATAATCTCTTTCTCCCAGATCCCTTCTGATCTTTTCGGTTGCCCCCTTTATATAGGTATCATAAAGACTGTTAATTATTACCCTGTTGCCTTCCTCATCGACATATTCAATAACACCGTTAAAAATCTTGTGCTTACAATGCTCAGACCAGGTCTGGGCAAGCGACTCCAGTTCCACGTCCGTAATTTGACTATCAAGCCCCTTTTTTCCTCTTTTTTTCAAATGATCCTCATCCAGCAGGTAATGCTTTATCGCCTTCATCTCGTCCAGGTTCAAGGCAAGGGTTCTCCTGCGGCTCAGTTCCACCAGGGCTTGATCGGAAATCTCCATGGGGATCATCTCTGTCCCGATCTCACCTTCCTCCATCACCCGGGGCACAAAAAAAGAATTCCCCCTTAGGCGACATGATTCCGCATCCCCAATCTCAAACCGTTCAATCAGTTCATTCCCCAACATGCCTTTGGTGATTCTTTCCACTTCTCCCTGATTTATCTTCCCGGAAATGAGATACTTTTTGGAGGTATAAATCCCTTCGCTCTTCCCGAGTCTGAGATTACACTTCATTTCCAACGCTTCTTTTGCCGTTCTACCCACGTTATCGGTCACTCCGGGTTTAAACCCGACTTCCACCACCCAGTCGAAATCGTCTTTTGGCGGTTGGTTTACGGA
>DAOWNY010000057.1 GCA_030642325.1 Deltaproteobacteria bacterium | reverse complement strand
TCTTTGTTTGCGGGATCTTTAGCTAATTTCCAGGGAGCGGTATGATCGATATATCTGTTTACTGCTCCAATTAATTCCCAGATAACCTTCAATGCCTTATGGGTAGCCAGTTCCTCCATGAAAATATTTATTTCTCCGAGTGCTCCCATGGCGATTTCCTTTAATTTGTCATCCCCATTTTCATCCTTATTGGGAGCGGCTATCTTTCCCTGAAAATATTTTTTGGCCATGGCCATGGCACGGCTTACCAGATTGCCCAAATCATTTGCCAGGTCAGAGTTGAGGCGATTCACCAGGGCTATTTCGCTGAAATTGGAATCCAGGCCAAAGACCATGTCGCGTAAAAGAAAATATCGAAAGGGATCAAGGCCGTATTTTTCTTTTAAATCGAGCGGCCTGACTACGTTGCCCATGCTCTTTGACATCTTATCTTTTTCTATATTCCAGTACCCGTGGACATTTAGATGCGAAAATAGTTCAATCCCGGCTGCCTTCAACATGGTTGGCCAGTAAATTGCGTGGGGTTTCAGGATGTCCTTGGCGATTAAATGAGACGCAGAAGGCCAGAACTTGGTAAATAATTCCCCCGAGGGATATCCCAGGCCGCTTAAGTAATTAATGAGGGCATCAAACCATACATAGGTTACAAAATTATCATCAAAGGGGAGGGCAATACCCCAGGCCAGTCTTGATTTGGGGCGGGAGATACAGAGATCTTCCAGGGGATCCTTCAGGAAGGATAAAATTTCGTTACGATAACGTTCAGGCCGGATAAAGGAGGGGTTTTTTTTAATATGGCCAATTAGCCATTCCTGATATTTGCTCATCTTGAAAAAATAGTTATTCTCTTTGATGTATTCCGGGGCAACTTTATGATCAGGACATTTACCGTCGACAAGTTCCTTTTCTAAGTAAAAACGCTCACAGCCGTAACAATAGTTTCCTTCATATTCACTAAAATAGATATCCCCTTTTTCATAGACCTTTTGGAGTATAAGCCGGACAACTTTTTTGTGATTTTCATCGGTGGTCCGGATAAAACGGCTATGGGATATGTTCAACTCCGGCCAGAGATCATGAAAAAGATTGCTTACTCGGTCGGCGTACTCTTTCGGGCTTACGCCCGCGGCCCGGGCAGCTTTTTCCACTTTATCACCGTGTTCATCTGTCCCTGTAAGAAAAAATGTTTCCAAACCGTGCAGCCGATAAAAACGAATAAGCGTATCCGTTAGGATGGTTGTATAGGCATGTCCCAAATGGGGTTCTGCGTTTACATAGTAGATGGGGGTAGTCAAATAAATTGATTTTGCTTCCAGCATGTTATGGTCACCTATTTTTTTCTATTTTGTTTAGCAGGAACAGTCACTTTCAGTTCATCCGGTCCCAGGAGGACTTGTTCTCCTTCATCCAATTGGACGAGCAGCTGATTATCTATCACATTTTGTTTAATAATTTTTCCTGTTCCATGTTTTGTGGATACTATCTTACCACAATTCGGCAATGCTTTCTTCAACTCAAGATAAGTTTTGTGTTCATAGCCTAAGCAACACATCAACCTGCCGCAAACACCGGAGATTTTTGCCGGATTTAAGGAAAGATTTTGCATTTTTGCCATTCGGATAGAAACCGGTTCAAAATCAGGTAAGAATTGAGCGCAACAGAGAACTCTTCCACAAGTGCCCATACCGCCAACCATTTTCGTCTCCGTTCTAGCCCCAATCTGTTGGATTTCGATCCCGGTATGAAAACGGGAGATCAGTTCTTTAAGAAGTCTGCGGAAGTCCACTCTTTCCTTGGCAGTGAAATAGAAAATTATTTTACTGCCATCAAACAGACACTCCACATCAACCAGCTTCATGGCCAGCCTGTGTTGAATTATTTTATTTTTACAAAAATTGAAACCCTCCGTTTCGGTCTGTCGCCGCCGCTCTTCCTGTTCGAAATCAACTTCACCTGCCTTTCGAACGATAGCGGCAATGTTTTTCGGGAGGTCTTCTTTCTTCATTTCCGAGGGGAGGGAGATTATGGTCCCAATCTCCATCCCTCTTTCGGTTTTTACTATAACCTGTTCTCCAATTTTAAAGTCCAAATTGTGGCAGTTAGATCGATAAAACCCCACTTTTTTAGATTTTACTGTCACTATCCTCATTAGCTGTGTTCCCTTTTTTTTCTAAGCATTGCAGAGCAAAAACAGCATGCTTTCCAATGCCAGTTTTTTATTGATGTTACCTGCGGTAATTTTATGTTGAGTCTCACTAACCGTCTCCAGTTTGATTAAAAGATCTTTTGCGCTGTATTTCGAAGCATGTGCTATAAGTTCCTCTTCCAAATCCATATTGATTATCCTTTCTTTAAAACAACCCTCCTTGATAAGGACCAGATCTCTAAAATAAGTCTTGATAGTCTCCAGAATATCGATGAGTTCATCCTTTCGATTGTTCAACTCTTCTGCGAATTGAAAAAGATCATTAAAATTTTGGTGAGAAATGGCGGAAATTTTATTAATCAACTTGTTCCGATAAGCCAGCAATTCCCCTTGATTTATCGCAAGGGCCTTCCCCGCACTTCCTTCGGAAAGAGAGGCTAAGAGGTAAGCCCTGTCATCATCGATATTTGAATTGTTTTTTAATATTTTAAAAATTGAATCAGAGGACAGGGGGTTGAAATTGACTCTTTGACAACGAGAAATAATGGTTGGCAGAAGCAGGTGAATATGGGAAGTTATTAGAACTATGAGGGTGTCCAGGGGTGGCTCCTCCAGAGTTTTGAGCAGAGAATTGGCTGCATGGTGATTCATCTTTTCCGCCTCATCGATAATTAAAACTTTTTTATTACCCTCAAACGGTCGAAAGCTAAAATCTTGTTTTATACTCCTGATTTGATCGATTTTAATGGTATTTTGTACAGGTTCGGTAACCCTGATATCAGGATGTTTGTGGTGATCAATCTTTTTGCAGGAAAGACATTGATCACAACAGTCAGAATTTTTATTATTACAATTTAATGTCTTGGCCAAGGTTATCGCTGAATATTTTTTACCGATGCCCTCTATCCCGGAAAACAGGTAAGAGGAAGGGATTTTCCCCCTTTCCACCGCATTTTTTAAAATTTGAATTGGTCTCCGGTGTCCGATGATATCATGAAAAGACATGTTAAAGTATATTATCCTCTAAATTTATCCGAGATTTTTTCTGAGATGATTCGGCAAATTTCCTGGTGAATACTGTTTTCATCTTGCATTCCCTCCAGGACCACTACACGATCGGGTTCCTCGTGGGCGATTGCCAGGTACCCTTCCCTTACCTTTTGATGGAAGCTGAAATCCTCATTCTCGATCCTATCTTCTTTTGCCCCTTCCTGCCGGCTGTTTATTCGGGCAACTGCCCTGAGAAGGCCAACTTCCACCGGACAATCCAGCAACAAAGTGAGATGGGGGGCCATATCTTTGGTGGCCATGCGGTTCAAATTTTTTATAAATTGAAGATCAAGCCCGCGAGCGACCCCTTGATAGACAAGGGTGGCATCGGTAAAACGATCACAGATGACAACCAGCCCTTTTTTAATGGCCGGATAAATAACCTCATGAACGTGTTGACTTCGACTGGCGGCATAAAGTAATAGTTCAGCAAAGGGAACAATTCTGGAATTTTGGGAATCCAGGAGAATTTTTCGGATCTTATTCCCAATAACTGTTCCACCTGGTTCTCTGGTGACCAGGAATGATATCTCTTTTTTGTGAAGATATTCACCGAGCAATTTTATCTGGGTAGTTTTACCACTGCCTTCAATGCCTTCAAAGGTAATTAACATAGTCATTCTATCGCCCGTTTCCAGGCAAAATCCTATTAAATTTTTTGTAACCGTTCACCGTTCTCAGTTCTCGGTTTTTTTTCAGTGAAATGAACTTTATAACGACGAAACATGCTTTATGTCGATTCCAATTCCGGAATCAGGGTCCGCAAATTCTTTTAAATTGCTCAAGGCTCCTAAATCTTCAAAAAAACCCATGATTACATTTTAATCCTAAGTTTTTACCAATACCTGAATTTTGGCGGTTAGCTGTCAGCACACAAACGTTTAGCTTTGAAAAACCTAGGTATTACGGCAGCTTGAAATAACACCCAATGGGTGAAAATTTGTAATAGCAAAACATCCTGTGATCATTTTGGCTAATAGCTGACTGCTAAAGGCTAAGTGCTAAATTCAGGCAATATCTAACTGCAAACCGTAAACTGTTAACGGATACACCTGGCTGTATGCAAATTTTTAGGTAAGAAAAAAATTAAAGTATTTTACCAGTAAATGTTGAGGCTGTCCCTCACCTTTTTCATCAGGGCATTATTTTCCGAATGCCCTGTCATATGGGCAGTTACCAATCCCTTTACAGGTCGTCCAAGCAGATAAAAATCTCCAATGAGATCCAGGATTTTGTGACGAACAAACTCATCGGAGAATCTGAGTTTCGTATTGATAATTTTCTCGTCATCGATGAGGATAAAGTTGTTCAGTCTTCCCCCATTTGCCAACCCCTTTTTTTCCAAGGCCTCAATGTCCTTCAAGAAACCGAAGGTTCTTGCCGGAGCTATTTGCTCTTTGAAGAGTTTTTCGTTTTCTAAAACAAAGTAATATTCCTGCTTTCCCACGGGAGGCGGGTAATTTAGAAAATATTTTATGCTTAATTTTTCCGCCGGTTCGATACTAATAAATTTATCGGATGAGGAAGGATCACCTATCTGGTATAGTTTATCGATTATTATTTCCTCCTCCCTCGCATCCTGCTCTTCAATGCCGGCATCCTCAATCAGCCGGCAAAAATCGAGAGCAGATCCGTCCATGATGGGAACCTCACCGTTGATTTTAATGAGAAGATTGGTTATCCTATAGGCGTGCAAAACTGCCATTAAATGTTCAATGGTCTTGGCATAGGTGTTACCCCTTTTTAAAAATGTTGCGTACTCGGTAGATTCTACATAATCCAAGTGGGCGGGGATGGTATCTCCAGTAGAAATGCTCCCGAATAGTAATCCTGAATTGGGGGGGAGGGGGGATAAGATTAAGCCGGTTTTTACTCCGGAGTGAAGCCCTCTCCCGCTCATTACCATGCTTTTATTAATGGTTCTTTGGTAATTGAATTCCTTCTTTTTTTCTATTAGAATGTCGGACTTTTTAATATAACTTTTAAGTGCCCTCTCCTTCATTTTGAGTTTTTTGGCGGTAAGAGAGATATCCCCGTCATACTTCCGCAGATGGAAGCTTACAAAGTCCCTTTTCCATGCTTTTTCGGCTTCTTCAAAGTTGTTATGTTTATCGTGGATGCTAAGCCTTTTTGTGGCCACTTCATCCCTGACGAAGATGGGTAGATTGTCGATGGTAATGGTGGTCGTGGGGACAGAAATAACCAGCCTTTCTGTAACGTTTTTTAATTCTTTGATATTTCCAGGCCAATCAAAATCCACCAGAACCGCCAAAGATTCATCATCGAGCTCTTTTATCTTCTGGTTCCGTTCCAGGGAAAATTCCTTTAGAAAAAAATTAATAAGATGCGGAATATCTCCCCTTCTTTCCCTTAAAGGGGGAAGTTTGATTATGTTTTCCTTAAAATAATCAATCAACTGGGGGGAAAAATTGTTTTCTTCTGCCTCTTTTGCCAAGTCTTTGGAGGAAGCAGCAATTATTTGATAGCCCATTTCTTTTTTAATATATTCAAGCATTTTTTGTTGGGTGATAATTTCCATTTGGTCTATGGAATCGATAAAAATGGTAGTGAGATCGGACCGGTTCAGCAGACCCTCTTTATGGTGAATGTCTTTGTTGGATTCGGGTGGTGATTGTCCAAACAGTTCTTCTTCCAGATTGGGAGGTTGAAAAAATTTGCAATTTAGTTTTATGAACTCACCGGTTGATTTGCGCTGATTGCTATGGACGATTTTGGCCAGCAGCTCTTTTCCGGTGCCGCTTTCACCAATAATCAAAAAATCGTTACTCTGTTTTGAAAATTTCTGAACCTGCTCCCGGATTTTTTTGGTTTTATTACTTTCCCCAACGATTTGCTCATAATTGGATGCCCCCTCTCCTTTCTTCCTGTCATCTGTTTCGTTAGTCGATTTAGAACGGGAAATGACTTCACTGGCTATGAACAATATGTTTTCCAGGGAAAGTGGTTTTTCAAGAAAATCCAAGGCCCCCATCTTAATCGCCTGCATTGCGGTATTGACAGTGCCGTGCCCGGTTATTATTATTACGGGTAAATCGGAGCTGATATCCTTTATGACTTTCAGGGCCTTCATGCCGTCAATTCCCGGAAGCCATATGTCTAAAAAAACGAGGTCGAGATCAATTGCTCTAACCATATTGATTGCTTCCACCCCATTTCCTGTGTCAAAAATCTCATACCCCTCATCTTCCAGGCTTCCCCTCATAGTTTTTCGGATATTTTCCTCATCATCAACAATTAAGATTTTACCTCTGTTCATCCCTTGCTCCGCTAGATTCTTATGGGCAGTTCAATAATAAAACGGGTCCCGTTGGGTTGATTGTCCTTAACCCGGATATAACCATGGTGGTCGGAAATGATAGTTTTAACGATGGCCAGGCCCAGGCCGGTACCGGCTTTTTTGGTAGAAAAATAGGGCTCAAATAACCTCGATTTATCCTCGGGGGCTATTCCACAGCCGTTATCAGTAATCTCAATTTTGGCTAAATCCAGTTGTTGATCATAGTTGCAGTCAACCGTCAGTTCTCCTTCATTCCCTTCTTTTTCAATGGAAGCTACTCCATTATTCAAAAGATTGATGATTACTCTTTTCATCTGATTTTTGTCTAAATCAAAAGTAGGGAGAAGATTACATTTTTTGAATGCAATGTTCACATTTTTGTGAGCACCTTTAAATAGATTAACGGATTCCCCGATTATTTGGTTTAAATCATTGCGCTTGGGGTTGATGGCGGGCATTCGGGCAAAGTTTGAAAATTCATTAACCAGATTTTTCAGCTCATCAACCTGACTTATTATGGTTTCTGTACATTCATCGAATATTTTACCATCTTCGGCAAATTGACTAAGGTATTTCTTGCGGAGGCGCTGGGCGGATAATTTGATCGGGGTCAGGGGATTTTTAATCTCATGGGCAATTCTCTTTGCAACTTCTCTCCACGCCGATACCCGCTGTGCTTTTTGAATCTGGGTTAAATCATCGAAAACCGCCAACATCCCCAAGTAGCTCCCCTCTTCATCTTTAAGAATAGAAACGTTTGCCAGGAGAGTCAACCCCTCTTTTTCTAGAGATAACTCAATTTCTTTGGTAATTGATGAGGCGGGAGATTTTTCCAGATCTTTGACAAGCCCTTCCACCATTTCCAGATAAGGTGTTGACAAAACCTCCAAAAAATTTTTATTAAGTATTTTTTCAGAGTTGATCTCCAACATTCTTTCAGCCGATTTGTTGATAGTAGTGATACGACCATCTTTATCAATGGAGATTACTCCGGCCGCCACATTTTTTAAGACAATCCCCATGTAATTTCCGCGTCTATCAAGTTCAATATTAGTTTTGGTCAGTTCAATATTGGCTTGCTTCAATCCCTTTCTGCTGTTTTTTAGATCTTGAGTCATCTTGTTAAAAGAATCAACTAAAATTCCAAATTCATCATCGGCAACCGAATCAATATGGAAGTCGAGGTCCCCCCGTGCAACCCTTTCCGTTCCTGCAGCCAGTTGCTGGATGGGAACAGTAATACCCTTTGCCAGATAGAATCCAAACCATGTTGCCGCAAAGATAATCAATAAAGTGACAATGGTAAGAACGAGAAAGTAGCTCAGTTTTATGGGGTATTTTAAGATTTTTGACTGCCGGTATTCTTCGAATGTTGCGGAAATATCTCTCATCTTCCCGGTCAGGCTCTGGGGAACATGATAATTAACTGCGATAACTCCTACCACATCTTTGGGTTTCCATGTAGAATATACCGGCACTATTCCAACAATTAAATCTCCCTTTCCTGCCGATTGAATCTGGGAGAATTCCTCACCATCCAGCCCCTTTTTTACTAAATTGGATTCAGGGCTGGGCAGACTCTTTACCGTAATTCTGGGATTAATGACTTTTACCAGCTCCTCCAGCTGGGAGGAGAATACTTCAACTGCCCCCAGATTGTATTCCTTCTGTTTTATTTTAATGAATTCTTTTAAAACACTAAGATTTTGTTCATTTAACAATTTTTTGTCGCGGGCTTCTTCGCTTAATTGTCTTGCATAATATAAGGCATTATCCTGCGAATTTTTATAATAAACCTTGGCCACCTTTAAAGATTCCCGGAGTGAATTTTCTACCTGGACGTTAAACCAGTTTTCTATGCTGTTGTTGATGAATATGACCGAGGCGAAGAAGAGAAGAGAAGTTGGAACCAGGGAGAGGGCAACAAAAGCAACAACAAGCTTGGTTCTTAATTTCGAACCGAGAATTTTCCTCCTTCGCTCAAAGAACAATTTGGTTAAATTTCTCAGCACCAGAAAGATAACAAGTATTAACAGGATAATGTTGATGTTAATCAGGGCAAAGAAGATAATGCTGTTGCTGATAAAGAATTGTTTGCCAAACTGGGCAAGATAGGTTTCGAGGACGGTTAAGCTGACTATTATCGTAATGGCACCAATAATTATCAGGGCTTCCCGCCTACGTTTTTTTTTCTCGAATGGGGTGTAATATTTTTTTTTGTTTTTTGACATAAAAACAGCACATTTCTTCAAAATCAGAGGAGATTTGTTTTAACTTTACCTAAACCCTCTCAGGGGGCAGTAATTAAATAATGACTGATCTGATATGGGGGTTATCAGCTGAAATGAACGGGCAGCAGTCTTAAGATTCATGCTCCTCGTCGAGTTTTATGGTATACCAATCCGTTTCAAAATCCCACGGAGAAACGAAAAACAGGATATAATCCAGATAAAAAGGGAGGTTGGCGGAATCCAACTTAGCCTTTATTTTAATATAGTAGGTTCCTTCCTTTTTCAACCGCTCGCTTAGGTCAATCACTTCTTCTACCTCCCGTATTATTTTTTTAGCGGTGTCAAAATCTGTTGTTATTGTTGGTTTAAGATTTTTCTCCGGGAAGGATATGCGAAACTCTTCTGTAAGGCTGTTGTACTTGAGAAAACGGGTAACTTTTGGGGAAGCGATTTTTTTGTCCATTAAAAAGGTTCGATTTTCGTATAAATTAATGAAAAATGAGAAAGTAGCGGGGATTCCACTGAGAATAGCCTCTTCCGTCTTGGGGGTAAAAAAATTTTTCACCTTGAACCGGAGCATAATTTTTTCGGAGGTACGGCTAACCGTTACATCCTGGATATCAGGTTCTTTTGATTGGACTGCAGCAGGTCTGATAAATAACCCAACCAGCAATAAAATAAATACCATTGAAATGAAAATTGAGTTCGTTTTCACATTAATGCCCCGGAAGATTTAAGTCCGTAATTAAAGTTTATATCGTAACATTTTTTAAAAAGTCATCAACTCTATTTTATGAATAGATGAAACAAGTAGACCGGAGATCAGATTAACCGCCATGCACGTGGTGAAAGGAAATAAAAAAACTAAACCACTCCTTTTAAAATAAATGTCTCGGGG
>DAOWNY010000221.1 GCA_030642325.1 Deltaproteobacteria bacterium | reverse complement strand
GCTGATAAATTTTTTATCCGGGTAATCACCCATCTTTGCCCCATCCTCCCTTCACTCTTTACCATAAGATATAGCAACTTGCGTGCCATGTAACCAAATTGGCATGTTTTCATTTAAATTACCAATACTTATAAGATTACAATATCCGGGTGGGGGACAAAGACTAACTCCTCTCTCCGGGTGTTTTGCCCCACCAACTCCCTTTCACTGCTTACCCCTGTATAAAAATAGTATATAAAGCAAGGGTTTTGGGGGATAGTGAAATTTAACCCAGTAAAATGTGTGAAAAGACCCAGTTTAGATAACTCTTTCAAGCTGTGCGGTTAGGTATTAGCTAATACCTAACCGCTAATAGCTAATAACCGCACAGCTTGAACTCTTTTATGATCCTGAAACCATCAACTTATAGAGGGATCACCATTTAATACAAAACAGGCACCATTACTTAATAACTGATGAAACCTTGCAAAAGCCCTATAACAGCGCCAATCATCGCCCCAAAGAGCTGAATACAGTAAAACTCTTTATGATAAACCTTCCGGACCACTCTTTCCAGCTCGCTTGTATCCAATGCCATTATTTCATCATTCACAATTTGACCAACCCGGATATGCTTCAAATATTTTTCAAGAAGATGCTGGGGAATTGTGCTGAAAAAAAACAGTAAACTCTTGTCTACTATCCCCTTGATGGGTAAATATTTTTTTATTCTTGATACGGCAATACGTTTTATCTTTGCCTGGTGCAGCAAGTCCTGCTCAACAATTTTTCCAATATTGCTGGCAAAAACCCATTTTCTGTTGTATATCAAACCCGGAGTAAAAGGAATTCTCAATCCAAACAAAAAATAGCTCCGATGGGGTCTAAAAATCATTTTAACAGCAATATAATTCGTTATATAGCCGATCAGCGCCCCCAATAAAACTCTTGTAATTATTTCCATAGACCTTTCCCCCCTTTTATCTACTTATCGGTAGAATATTTAATTACTTGAGCTGAGGGGTTGGGGAGTTGAAGGAGTTGGTAAAGGGTGGGGTTCATTACCGTGCACCTTGGTTTAAGCCTTTTGCGATATAAAAAGTCGGGTAACTACTCAAAATCCGGAAGTCAGGAGCCGGAATTCAGAATAAAAAGAAGAAGCATAGGCCTCCGGCAACTTAACGATTTCTTTTGGCTGAGACTTAAACCGTGAAGTATTACCACAACAAAGATCTTTTGAAAAATTATTACTACGATATGTGGATAAAACAGATTGATACGCTTTTTGCCGGACAATAAAGTCTTGAAATTGTCTGGTGGGGTCCCTTCTCATTCCGGCTCCTGACTCCTGGCTCCTCAAATAATTACAATGTTGGAAATCCGGGATACTGTTTATTTTACTTTAAAACCCAAATTTCTACCAACTGTGAACTGTGAACTGTAAACCGTAAACTGTAAACTGTAAACAGATACGCAATTTTACCCTTTGACATTTAACTTAAATTTAACTATATACAAAATGTGGACTGTGAGCCATTGCATCTATTTTTAAACCGATTCACCGGTTTATCCATATTACCGTGATAATCCAGAAAAAAAGAGGGTGTTCGTTGAGTTTTGAAAAACTTCGAAAAGAGATGGTAGAAAAACAGTTGATGAAACGCGGCATTAAGGACAAAACAGTTTTGGAAACAATGGGAGATGTCCCCCGTCACTTATTTGTCGAAGAGGCATTGCAAAGTCGGGCCTATGACGACAATCCCCTCCCGATCGGTGAAGGCCAGACCATCTCTCAACCCTACATGGTTGCCTTAATGACGGAAGCCCTAGCCCTGGAAAAACATTATAAAGTTCTGGAAATCGGCACCGGTTCCGGCTATCAGACGGCAATTTTAGCAAAAATAGTTAAACAGGTCTACTCGGTTGAACGGATCAGGCCACTTATAATTCGCGCAAGAACGGTATTGGATAAACTCAATTTCTATAATATAAGAATCAAAGCTTTCGACGGTACCCAGGGCTGGCAGGAAGAAAGTCCCTTTGATGCCATTATCGTTACCGCAGGCAGCCCGCATATCCCGCAGCCGTTGATTGAACAGCTTAAGATGGGAGGACGGATGGTAATTCCCGTGGGAGACAAATTTTCCCAGACCCTTAAAAGAATTACCAAAAGAGAAGTTGGGACTCTGGAAGAAAATCTGGAGGGATGCCGGTTTGTAGATTTGATCGGAAAATTTGGCTGGAAAGAATGAAAGGTAAGTAATTTGGCAATCCTGCGCAGATTATACAATTGGGTTATCAGCTTTGCTGAAACCCCTTACGGAACCTGGGCTCTCTTTGTGCTTGCCCTTAGCGAGTCTTTCTTTTTCCCCATACCTCCTGATGTTCTTCTTATCGTCCTCGCAGTTTCCCTCCCGCGAAAATCCTTCCGGTATGCTCTTGTCACTTCTGTCGGTTCGGTGCTGGGGGGAGTTATCGGATATTTTATAGGGCTTAAGTTTATGGAAATCGTCGGATCTCCCATCATCAATTTTTACGGGGCCTCCGATAACTTTGCTCGCCTTCAGCTCCTCTATCAAAAATGGGATGCCTGGGCGGTTTCCATTGCCGGATTCACCCCCATCCCCTATAAACTTTTTACCATAGCCGCCGGCGCCTGCCACCTCAACTTTCCCATATTTTTTATCTCTTCCCTGGTCAGCCGGTCGGCAAGATTCTTTTTAGTGGGGGGGTTGATTTATTGGCTGGGTCCACCGGTAAAGACCTTTATTGAAAAATACTTCAATATTCTATCCATCATTTTTATTATTCTTCTGATATTCGGTTTCATGATGATTAAATGGCTGATATAATTTCTTCGTAACTACCCGGGAGCCGGCTCCCGGGTAGTTACCACGTCTTTCTGTCTGTCTGTCTGTAATAATTAAGCGAAATGCAGACTCGCCTTCACCCTCTCCCCTATTCTCTTCACCCTTTCCATAGTCTCCTCTTCATCGATTGTCAGAAGTTTTCCATCTTCCATCACTATCCTCCCGTTGATCACGGTCAGTTTTACATCCGCCCCTTCGGCGGCATAAACCAGGTGAGAACAGGGGTGATACATGGGAACAAGGTGGGGCTGGTTTACATCCACCACAATGATATCCGCTTTCTTACCCTTTGCCAGGGTTCCTGTGCGATCGGATAAGCCAAGTACCTGAGCGCCAGATTCAGTAGCCATCTTAAGGACGGTACCCGCTTTCATGGTTGCCGGATCCATCTGGTAAAGCTTATGGAGCTTTGCGGCACAATCCATCGCCTGAAACATGTCCAGGTTATTGTTGCTTGCGCACCCGTCGGTTCCCAAACCAACCAAAACACCTTTTTTTAAGAGCTCGGGGACCGGGGCAACTCCGCAACCAAGCTTCATGTTGCTTTCAGGGTTGTGGGATATTTTTACCTGATATTCCGAAAGCTTCTCCACCTCCTCCCCGGTCAAACAGACACAATGAGCAGCCAGTAAATTTTCATCCAAAATCCCCAGATTTTCTAAATGTAAAACCGGTGATTTTCCGTAACGTTTT
>DAOWNY010000263.1 GCA_030642325.1 Deltaproteobacteria bacterium | reverse complement strand
TTATGGGGAACAAATCAGAAATAGAGGTGGATTTAGAAAAAGATTCCTTAAGAGGCTTGATGGAAAAATTATCCCAAAGCTACGGAGAAGAATTTAGCAATCTAACCTTAGATCCCAAAACCAGAGAGATAAAACCATTTTATCTTATTTTCATCAACGGTCGTCATTACCAGGATATTCCGGAAAAAATGGATGCCAAACTCATAGAGGGGGATTTAGTAACCATCTCCCCTCCGGTGGGAGGAGGATAAAATTACTATAAACCACTTCCAGCCTTAGTTAAACGGGGTATCATAATGATATACAAATAAATTCCTTGAAAAACAACATAATAACGTAGTAATATAGATAAAATTTACTGAAGGAGGAAATAAATTAATGAAAAAAGATATACATCCAAAATACATAGAGAGCACGGTTACCTGTGCCTGTGGAAATACAATTAACACAAAATCTACCAAGAAAAATATTAAAATTGAAATATGTTCCAAATGCCATCCCTTTTTTACCGGTAAACAGAAACTGGTTGATTCGGCAGGGAAAATTGAAAAATTCGAAAGAAAGTATGGAAAAAACATTGTATCGTCTCTCTGAACGAACAGACTTGCGGCATACATAGGTAATCAAAGATTAATCAACTTATATCGCCCGTTACTTGCCCTGCAAATTTCGTCACTCCAGAGAATTCCTAATCCTGCACCCCTCCCATGGCTCTAGCATAACCCCATGGGAAACGGAACTTTTCGGACTCGATGAAGGGTTTAAAATGTGTCTGGCCCTGAGGATAAATTTAAGTCTTATCGAATTACCCTGCCGGGAAATCGGTTGGAATAAACTTATGGCAGGCAAACGGAGAAGGTATCAATTTGCCCCCGGGGAACCGGCACGAAATATCAATTAACAGTTCACCGGGGGCAAAACACTTGACAGGATTAACATGTCTTCTTTATCTATAGCCTTGACAACCCGTATGCCCTGTTAAAAAACTAGCTGAATTTATTATCAATTAACCTGTTTGGGAGCCTTCAAAGTAATGAAAACTGTTTCACCGGCACTGGGACTGGAAGAGATAGAAAAAAGGCATCAAGAACTCGATAAATTATTGAGCGACCCGGAAACCATTAAAGATCAAACCATGTTCCAAAAATATGCCAAGGAATATTCCGATCTAACTAAATTAGTGGAGGCATACCGGAATTATAAACAAATTGCTCAGGAAATCGCCGGCAATCAGGAACTTCTCCACGAAACCGACGAGGAGTTGCAGGAACTGGCAAGAATAGAAATTCATCAACTGACGGAAAAACAACTTAAATTAGAAAGTGATATAAGAATCTTACTTCTGCCCAAGGATTCCGCAGACGAGAAGAACGTCTTTCTTGAAATTCGGGCTGGAACCGGTGGTGATGAGGCCGGTCTCTTCGCCGCCGATCTTTTTCGGATGTACTCAAAATATGCTGAGCTTAACGGGTGGAAAGTAGAAATGATCAGTCAGAATATTACGGATGTGGGCGGGTTCAAAGAAATCATCGCCTCAGTAGAAGGAAAAGGTGTTTATAGTAAACTAAAATTTGAAAGCGGGGTTCACCGGGTTCAACGGGTTCCATCCACCGAATCCCAGGGAAGAGTCCATACGTCGGCGGTTACTGTGGCAATTCTTCCCGAGGCGGATAATGTGGATGTAACCATTGACCCAAAGGATCTTAAAATAGATGTTTTTCGTTCCTCGGGACCAGGCGGTCAAAGCGTCAATACTACCGATTCAGCGGTTAGGATAACCCACCTTCCCACGGGAATCGTTGTGTCATGTCAGGATGAGAAATCCCAGCATAAAAATAAAGCCAAGGGCATGCGGGTCCTCAAGGCTAAAGTCCTTGACAAGCATAGAGCGGAAGAACAGATGAAAACTGCGGCCGATCGAAGGAGTCAGATTGGGAGTGGGGATCGAAGTGAACGAATTCGGACTTACAATTTTCCCCAGGGGAGAATTACCGATCATCGTCTTGGGTTGACCATTTATAAATTGGACCATATCCTGGAAGGCAACCTTGAAGGAGTCGTCAACCCCCTTGTTACTCATTTTCAGGCAGAAGCGTTAAAGGAAAAAGTGCCGAAGCTTCTTTCCCTATAAGCTTGGAGTTACAGGAGTTGGACGAAAAAATCCGAACCATTGCAAGGTTGATCAATTGGGCCTCCAATTTTTTAAAGTCAAAACAGATCCCGACTCACCGTTTGGATAGTGAACTCCTCCTTGCTCACCTTTTAAACCTGAAACGAATAGATCTTTATCTGAATCCCGATCAAATTCTTAATGAGGAAGAATGGTATGGCTTTAAACGGTTAACCATGCGAAGGGCTAAAAGAGAGCCTGTCTCCTACATCACCGGACACAAAGAGTTCTGGTCGCTTGACTTTATTGTTACCGGAGATGTTCTTGTCCCGAGGCCTGAAACCGAATTATTAGTTGAAGAGGCATTAAAAATATTCCGGACAAACAGGCTTTCCACTGATTGCTGCCTGATCCTGGAAATCGGCACCGGAAGCGGGGCGGTTGCCGTTTCACTGGCAAAGGAGTTGCCCGGGGTTTCCGTAATCGCTACCGATTATTCTTTTGATGCATTGCGAATTGCAAAAAAAAATGCCGAAAAATGTCAGGTGATAAAAAATGTCAACTTTTTAGCAGGAGATATCTTCGGTCCGTTCAGAAATGATAGGGGTCTCTCCGATATGATCATCTCCAATCCCCCATATATCCCTGACCATGTCATCCAAAATCTCCCCCCGGAGGTTAGGGACTTCGAACCCGTCACGGCTCTAAACGGGGGAAAAGATGGATTGGATCTTTACCGGCGGATCATCCCTCAAGCAGCCCGCTATCTAAAAAAAGACGGCTATCTTTTGTTGGAAATCGGCGAAAATCAGGAAAAAAAAGTGACCCGAATGATAAGGGAGACGGGTTGTTTTACGCAATGTTCAATTATCAGGGATCTCGGAGGGAACAATCGGGTTGTTAAAACCAGGAAGTCGAGAAGGAGTGATCACTAAAAATTTCAAGCTGTGCGGTTAGCCTTTAGCAGTTAGCTATTAGCCAAAATGATCACAGGATG
>DAOWNY010000312.1 GCA_030642325.1 Deltaproteobacteria bacterium | reverse complement strand
ATCCTTCACTATCTGAACGCTGCCCGGGGAGAACCGCTTACCCATAAACAGATCACTTTCAAAGAAGTTACTGCCGGTAATTTTTATTATTCCAGCTTTGCAAAGAGGGCAAAAGATCCATTGATTCAGGTATTTGGCAACCAGCCGGAATTATTGCTGAAAGTGTCCGAAGAGTTGGGAGGGCGGCAAATTGATGCGGGTGACATGGGAGTAAATATCCCTGCCTTCTCTAGGGTGCCCATCCACATGATTCTCTGGAGAGGCGATGAAGAATTTCCACCTGATGGTAACATAATGTTTGATTCTACCATCGGCAGCTATCTTTCCACGGAAGATGTTGCGGTACTTACCCAGATGATTATGATTTTATTGATCGGCAACAAAAAAAAGATGGGGAATTGAAAATGAAGATAGCAATCAGCGGAAAAGGAGGCGTGGGTAAAACCACGGTGGCGGCTTGTTTGGCCGACAGTTTTACCAAGCATGGTTACTCGGTTCTGGCTGTTGACGCCGACCCCGATGCTAATCTGGCAGCCGCCCTGGGATTTCCCCGCTCCACGGAGATAGTGCCCCTGGCCAAGATGAAAGAGGTTATTGAAGAAAGAACCGCATCTAAGACAGGAGGGGTGGGAACTTTTTTTAAGCTGAACCCCAAAGTCGATGATCTACCGGAAAAACTCTGGTTAAAAAAGGGTGAAATCAGACTGATGGTGATGGGGACGGTTAAGAAGGGCGGGGCGGGATGCATCTGTCCGGAAAGCGTTTTTTTGAAAGCCCTTGTTGACCACCTTATCCTGGACAGGAATGAAGTCGTCATACTGGATATGGAAGCAGGGATCGAGCATCTGGGAAGAGCGACCGCAAGAGCGGTTGATAAACTCATTGTGGTGGTGGAACCGGGCAGAAGAAGTGTGGAGACGGCTTTTAAAATAAGGGAGCTTGGAAAAGATATAGGGCTTGATAATATCGCTTTGGTGGGTAATAAAATTCAGAACGACAAAAATCGGGAATTTTTAATACGGGAACTACCTGATTTTGAATTTTTGGGGTTTATCCCTTATGATGATAATATTGTAGAAGCGGATTTACAAAATCTTCCTCCCTTTGAATTGAGTCATCAGGCACTGGAAGAAATAGAAAAGATGGTTGAAAAGATCAGCAGCAATATCGCCGCCCGATCAACTGATTGATTTGGGACAACTTCAGTATGTTTATGAAAATAGGCATCGTTGGCGCCGGGGCAATGGGGAGCTTATTTGCATGGCTTCTGGTTAGATCCGGGCAGGACGTTTCGCTTTTGGATGTAAACCGGGAGCTGGTAGATAAGGTTAAGAAAGATGGCTTGAAAATTGAGGGAATTAGCGGCAATCACACCGTACCGATAAAAATTGCCGGTGATCCTGTTGATCTTGAGAAATTTGATCTGGCGATTATATTTGTGAAGTCATACGATACCGAGGTAGCAGTGAAGGGAGCTCTCTCCCTGTTTGGTTTACATACCACAATTTTGACTCTGCAAAACGGTTTGGGCAACATCGAGAAGATCGCACGGGTGGCAGGTGAAAAAAGGGTTTTAGGTGGAACCACTTCCCAGGGGGCGACTGTTTTAGGAAGGGGTTGGATCAATTACGCCGGTTCGGGTGATACGGTGATTGGAGAGCTGAGTGGGGAGATAACCGGCCGGGTAAAAAAGGTGGCGAAAATATTTAACCAGGCCGATATCAAAACAGAGATTACCGGGGATCTTACGGGATTGATCTGGAATAAGCTTTTAATTAACGTGGGAATCAATGCTCTGACCGCCTTAACTCGGCTTAAAAATGGTCAGCTTCTTGACTATCCGGAGACAGAAGAAATCCTCCGGATGACGGTGGAAGAAGCGGTCATGGTAGGTCGGGCAAAAGGAATCCAAATCATGGATGAAAATCCGGTAAAAAAGGTAGAATCGGTTTGCGAGGCCACCAGCGCCAACGTTTCTTCAATGCTCCAGGATATCATGAAAGGGAAAAAGACCGAAATAGAAGATATTAACGGGGCGGTTGTTTTCGAAGGTAGGAAATTGAAGGTTCCCACTCCCGCGAATGCAGTTCTTACCAATCTTGTTAAGATTTTTGGAAAAACGAAAATCATTGAGGTCTAATATTTTACCACCAATCGGATCTGCTTTTTGCATTAATCAACAAGAAATATTTGATTTTATTTTTTTCTCATGATAAAAGTTGCTGATAAAATAAAATTAATCGGACACATTAGTTCAATTCTTATTAATAAAATATTGTTAACGTATAAGGAGATGCGGTCATGCTTCTCGTCACATACATAGCCTTTGCCGTTTTCGCATTCGGTCTGTTTTATAAAGTATCAACCTGGTTCAGGTACAAAATCGGCATCCGTGCAAAAGAAATTTCCACCCCGGCGAGGGTTTTTGCGGCCGTCAAGGGAATTACCAAAACCATT
>DAOWNY010000175.1 GCA_030642325.1 Deltaproteobacteria bacterium | reverse complement strand
GTTTAGACGAAGAAAGGATAAGAAATGAGTATGGATAAAACCAACCGGCTATCAAGATTAACAAAACTCCCCTTGCACTCCAAATACGCCTTATTGATCGGTTTTTTGGTTATTATGGCTGGTTTTGCGATCTATCTGGTTATTGCCGGGGAACCGAATCAGGCTTCGGTGGGCACTGAAAATTCTCATTCTTTATTTAGTGTTGAAGGTTCTATCAAAAAACAGAAAAAAAAGGTAACCGGGCAAGGGTTGCCGGCTCCCTCGCACTATAATGATACAGAATTGCCGATTCTAAAGGAACTTATCGATGAGTTTGAATATCGTGCCCTCCAGGAGACCGATGCCATAAAAATCAGGGTGGAGTCAAGGGGTGCGGACACTCCGGGTTATGTGGCCTTCATGGCCGGTCCGGATGGATTGAAGCGGGGGATACCTGAAGTTATGAAGGAGATTGCCGCAATATACCTTGAAACATTTCCGGATGCCCCGAGAATCACCGTATCACTGATAATTGGAGGGGGAGTGCGAGGACGGCAAACGTTTTTAAAGGATGATGAGTTGGGAGTTATAATAAGGGGCAAAAGGAAAATAGAAGTAGAGTAAAACCGCTTACCTTTCGAAGGCGGGGGATATTATAATTTTGGTAAATCAAAATATCAGGGGGATATGGTTGCTAAACGCCCCAGTTTTACAATTGCCGGTCCGCAGGGCGGTCCGAACAACCCGTTAAAAGCGGCAGAGCGGGGCTGGCCAAAATGTCCTTGAATAGTAATTTTATGTTTTGCAATAACTCTTAGAAAATGAGTAGTAAATGTGGAAGAAACTCTCACAGTGAAATTTCCTTCGGTGCGAAAGACTACACCATCAAAACATGTTCGCGTCAGGGAGTTAAACATTCCTCCACCGTCAATATTATTCCTGCCATAAATAAAAACAGTATCCTGACCTTCCCCCCCCATATAAATCGTGCCATGGCTGGCAATGGGCGGGCGAAAACAAAGAGTTAAATCAGAAGCAATGGTGAAGTTCCCGGCATGGACGTCGGTGTCAACAGGAATTTTTGTCAAGATTATTGAGGCACCTTCAGGAGCGCTTTCATCACTGAAATAGTAAACAGCATCCCCATGATTTCCATCACGCAGACCAAAATAGAGGGAATTTCCCGGGAAGGTAGTATAGGAATTTCCCTTTGAATCATATATGGCACCGGAGCCGGAACCTGGGAAATCGCTTATGGTAATCACCCTGCCGTTTTCTTCCGCATCCGCCCGGAGTTTTTCCCAATCAATGGGACGGATGTTTTCAACTGACCTGGCCCCCGTAATACCTTCGGAGCAATTGTAAATACTTCCGCTTGCCATGACATAGGTATTGCCTGAAATTGTTGGAGGATCGATGAAGTTGATGTCATTATTGGCATGGATGATGCCCATATTTTCGAATTGCGGGTACCCATCCTCCCACCTCAATTCGGTCGCAACCTTGTCATCCCCCTCATCTCCCAGGGATAACATGCCGTAGCGTATGCGATACGCCACCGTGGCCGCTTCCACCGGAACCTTATCCTTTCCCGCAAAGCCGGCCACAAGGGTTTCAATGTCCCGATTCAGCCTCACCATTACGGCATTGTTATACTGTTCTTCCGGATAGTCGAAATCCCCTTCCGCAACAAAATCTTCATAGTCCGAAAAATCTTCATACTCATTTTTTTCATCATAAAATCCTAGCTGCACTTCAAGTGATTCTTCATCGTAAGGTATGTTGTTTTCCCTTGCAATCTCCCTTGCCGTTTCTTCAGGATCATCTTTGCAAAGATTTATTGCCCCGGCCATGGCCGCTGCATCCACCCCATTCTGAAACCGATTTTTCTCACTGTACAGATAACCGCCGTCCACAACTACGGCAAGCATGCCAAGAAGTACTGTGAGAAACAGAGCGACTATCACCGCCACATTGCCACTTTCGTTTATGTTGGCTCTAAAATACCCTGCCACTCTTGTTATCCTCTTAATATGGAAACATTATTATAATAGGGTTATGTTTTCAATGCCTGTTTTGCTGCATTTTTTTCTTAATTTTTTAAGCTTGAATTGCCAAAGCTTATTCTATGCCCGTTTGATAATCATTCCGGTGCCCACAGGCTTACAAACGCAGTTTACTTGTACTTGATTTAACACAGGTAAAATTAAAACTCAACCTGAAAATTGAGACGGCTGATTATAAATTTTCGTTGACAAAATATTGAAATATATATTATAGTCTCAAAAGTTAAGGACATAAAAATTAGTGGTTAGTTAAAAGGGAAGATGGTGTAAATCCATCGCTGCCCCGCAACTGTAATCGGAACGAAACCCGCCAAAAGTTATTAGTGAGTTTACCTTTACGGGTAACTATTGATAACTTGCCGAAAAGTCACTGTCCCGCCCTGGGCGGAATGGGAAGGTGTGGGAAGTAGGAGGCCGTAAGTCAGGAAACCTGACTAACCATACTGTGAAAACCTTTCGAGGGAAAGGGCAGTGATACGGACATTTTTAATGTTGCAGTGATGCCCCAACCTGATGAAGGCTGGGGCTTTTTTTGTTTTGGACTTCGGAGCAAACGGTTTATGAATAAAGAATTGGTGTTGGTTTTGGGAGGGGTAAGGAGCGGGAAAAGCAGTTATGCATTAAAGGAAGCGGAAAAGATTAGTGGGGAGAAGGCATTGGTGGCTACGGCCGAACCATTGGACGATGAGATGAAGGAAAGAATTGCAAAGCATAAAACGGATCGCTCCGGGATATGGGATACCATTGAAGAGCCCCTCGATATCGCTGAAACTCTTGAACGGATCAAAAATCATTACAATGTGGTAGTAATCGACTGCTTAACCTTGTGGCTTTCCAATTTGATGGGGAAGTGGAATGAGGAATCGAATAAAATTCAAGTTGAAATGGATAAACTGGCCAAATCCTGTCTGGATTTTCCCGGGTACCTCTATTTGATATCCAACGAAGTGGGAATGGGCATTGTGCCGGATAACCGGCTTGCAAGAAGATTCCGGGACCGGGCAGGTGAATTGAATAAACAGTTGGCTCAAGTCTCGGATAAAGTGATATTTATGCATGCAGGGATTCCTGTCACTATAAAAGGGAGGGATTAAATGGATAACCTGCTGGATTTGATTGCCGGGGTTGACCCGGTTACGGAAAAATTTGCCGTTGAAACTCAAAGGAGACTGGATAATTTAACCAAACCGAAAGGGAGCCTGGGAGTTCTGGAGGAGCTGGCAAAACGATACGTGGCAATTAGAAATAATATTTCCCCCAAGATAAAAAAGAAGGTGGTATATATATTTGCAGGGGATCACGGGGTGACTGATGAGGGAATCAGCGCCTATCCAAAGTCGGTAACCTCACAAATGGTCAAAAATTTTATTGCCGGAGGAGCGGGAATAAATGTTTTGGCCCGACATGCCGGGGTGGGAGTCAAGGTAGTTGATATGGGAGTTGATTTCGATTTTGAAGATGATGTAAATATAATCGACAAAAAGATTCAAAAGGGCACCGGGAATATGACAAAAGGCCCGGCCATGCGCAGGGAAGAGGCAATCAAAGCAATTCAGACAGGCATCGAGCTGGCAGGGGAATACGTCAATGAAGGTGGCGATATACTGGGAGTGGGAGAAATGGGCATAGGAAACACTACCGCCAGCAGTGCCATTGCTGCCGCAATTACCGGTTTTTCCGTTGAGGATGTGACGGGAATGGGAACCGGCATAACGGAGGATGGGTGGAAAAGAAAGGTGGGGGTAATAAAAAAGGCATTGGCATTAAACCGTCCCGACCCCCGTGAGCCTCTGGATGTTTTGGCAAAAGTGGGCGGTCTTGAGATTGGGGGAATTGTCGGCATAATAATCGGGGGGGCACTGGGGCGTATCCCGGTGGTTATTGACGGTTTTATATCCACGGCAGGGGCATTGATTGCCATGGAACTTCAGCCGAATATTGAAGGTTATCTGATCGCTTCCCATAGTTCAGTGGAGAGAGGTCATAAGGTGATATTAAACAGGATGGGATTGAAGCCCCTGTTTGATCTTTCCCTGCGACTGGGAGAGGGGACCGGCGCGGTTATCGGTATATCCCTGATTGAGATGGGGATGAAAATATATCAGGAGATGGCAACCTTTGAAGATGCAGAAGTAGACAGGAAACTCTAATCATGAAAGGTTTTCTTGATGCCATTCGGTTTTTGACGGTGCTGCCGGTAGGCAAAACCACCAAATCTACCGAAGATGAAATCAGACGGTCGATTGTCTGCTTTCCCTTGGTGGG
>DAOWNY010000094.1 GCA_030642325.1 Deltaproteobacteria bacterium | reverse complement strand
TAAATCTGGATTTTTCTATACCCAGTTTCCCGGCCAGATCCTTTATTACTTCCGCATCAGGACAGCGAGCTAAAAGCAGTTCCATAACCATTTTTCTATTCTTTAACACCCTTTCCGAATCGGTTTGAACCTCAATGCCCTCCTCAACCGGGTAATTGCAGGAGGTTACTATCTTGACCCTGCTGCCCTTTTTAATCTCAACAACACATATGCGGCAAGCACCCATCGGAGACAAAGCCTCATGATGACACAGGGTGGGAATAAAGATATCTTCCTGCCTGGCCGCCTGATAAATGGTCATCCCCGGCTCAGCCGAGACTTTTTTACCGTTAATCGTCAATTCCATCTTTGTCTCCCTCAAGTTATTATTACGGCATTTTGCTTACAAACATCCTCACACATCCCGCATTTAATACACTTGCTTTTATCAATTGAGTGGGGTTGCTTTGTTTCCCCGGTTATCGCATCGCTGGGACAAGCCTTGATACAGGCACCGCAGCCGTTGCATGTCTCCTGGTCAATCGAAAACTCGATAAGTGCCGTGCATACCCCCCCCGGACATTTCTTGTCGTTAATGTGGGCAAGATACTCATCCCGGAAGTATTTAAGGGTGGTCAGAACCGGATTGGGGGCGGTGGAACCCAATGCACAGAGGGCGCTGTCCTGGATGGTCTCGGAAAGCTCCTCGAGAAGTGCTATATCCTCTTCCTTCCCGTTACCTTCACAGATATCGGTGACAATCTCCAGCATCCTCAAAACCCCTTCCCGGCAAGGCACGCATTTCCCGCAGGATTCCTCCACCAGGAATTTAAGAAAATACCGGGCCACATCCACCATACAGCTATCTTCGTCCATGACGATCATGCCGCCCGAGCCCATCATGGAACCCGCTTTAATCAATTCATCAAAATCAACCGGGCGGTCCAGTTCGCTTTCGGGAAGACATCCCCCTGATGGGCCTCCGGTTTGCACTGCCTTGAATTTCTTCCCGTCGGGAATTCCTCCACCGATGTCATAAACAATCTCCCGCAGGGTCATGCCCATGGGTACCTCAATTAACCCGGTATTATTAATCTTTCCCACCAGAGAAAATATCTTGGTCCCTTTGCTGCCTTCCGTTCCTATCGTGCGGTACCAATCCGCCCCTTTCTCAATAATGGGGGGAACATTGCTCCAGGTCTCAACATTATTTAAGGTGGAGGGTTTCCCCCAGAGACCTTTTTCCACGGTATGGATATATTTGGCCCGGGGCCTGCCAACTCTCCCCTCCAGGGAAGTCATAAGAGCGGAAGATTCTCCGCAAACAAAGGCACCGCCTCCCCGGGAAATTTTTACTGAAAAATCAAACCCGGAGCCGAAGATGTTTTCCCCTAACAATCCTTTTTCTTCCGCCTGGGCAATGGCGATGGTCGCATTCTTGACCGCCAGGGGATATTCATTCCTCACATAAATATAGCCCTCACTGGAACCGATGGCATAAGCGCCGATTACCATTCCCTCCAGAACACTATGGGGATTACCTTCCAAAAGACTCCGATCCATATACGCACCCGGGTCTCCTTCGTCGGCATTACAGATAACATATTTAGGCTCTCCCTCTGCATGGCGGCAGGTTTCCCATTTTACTCCCGCATCAAAACCACCTCCACCTCTGCCCCG
Source organism: Deltaproteobacteria bacterium (assembly GCA_030642325.1). Classification (GTDB taxonomy): domain Bacteria; phylum Desulfobacterota; class DAOWNY01; order DAOWNY01; family DAOWNY01; genus DAOWNY01. The sequence goes on along the minus strand of DAOWNY010000094.1, from coordinate 5,546 downwards.
GAGGCCCGCCTTTTTAATCTCTTCGATAATCGTCTCCGGGGTCATTTTAGTTAAAGCCTTTGCCATTGCCTGATATCCCCCTAAAGCGAGGTAATCTTCAATGCTGGTGGGATCAATGTAACGATTGTTTCCAAATATTAACCGGTTTTGCTTCTTATAAAAAGGGATTTCCTTCTCGTGAACCACCTTCTTGTCTGTCTGGGGATCAGTATAGAGAAATTTATTGATCACCTTACCTTCTAAAACGGTTTCCTTGATTATTTTAGGGACATCCTTGGGGGTTACGTGCTGATAAAAAATATTTTCCGGATCAATCACCACGATCGGCCCCTGATCACAAAAACCGTGGCAACAGGTTTCTTTAAAAAGAACCTCCGCTGCCTTTCCATTAAGTTTTTTAAGCTCTTCCCCAAAGGCATTTACTACTTCTTCCGCTCCGGCACCCCGGCAGCCCGTCCCTCCGCAAACAACTATCTGGGTTTTTCCGGAATCTTTCTTACGCTCCTTTAGGATAGCTTTCTGAACTTTCCCCAATTCTTCCGGGTTATTTATCATTCCCATCGCTTTTCCTCACTTCTTTTTGGACTTTTGAGTCTTATTAATAAGGGACTGCATCTTCTTTCCGGTCACGTGCCCCTGATACTTGCCGTCAACAACCACCAAGGGCGCTAAGGCACAAGATCCAAGGCAGTTCACCGCTTCCACGGTAAAGCCGAGGCCCTCAGTGGTATCATCGTCTCCAGGTTTAATCCCCAGCTCCCTTTCAATGGCGCCCAGTACCCTGGGGGCCCCTTTTACGTGACAGGCAGTCCCGGTGCATACCGTAATTATATGTTCACCCCGCGGTTTCAGGCTGAAGGACTGGAAAAAAGTGGCTATTCCCAATACCTGGCTCAACGGCGCGTCTACCTTCTCGGCCACCCTCTCCAAGGGTTTGGGGGGTAAATAATTATACTCTGCCTGAATATCTTGCAAGATCCCAATCAATGAAGCCTTATCGTTTCCGTGACTGGTTAAAATCCGATCAACTTTTTCAAGCATCTTCTTAAACCTCCTAATTTTTTATAAACACCATAAAGGTGCAAGTGGTGTTTTTTAGACCTTTAATTAATTCTCAACCAAACGCAACCTGGCAGTCGTCCTCTTCTGAACGCCCTGTAAGATCTCATCAAAGGTCTTAAAAGTCAATGCCCCTGTGTGGCAGGCATATACACATGCCGGCTGTTTCCCATGCTCTAGTCCATCTATACAAAGGTCACATTTAATTATCTTTTTTCCCTGATATCGGTCAAGCCGCGGAACCCCGTAAGGACAAGCAATGACACAGGTTTGGCAACCTACGCACAAATTGTTGTCCACAACAACCGGGGCATCCATGCTCTCTCTTTTGATAGCTCCGGTGGGACACGCAACCACACAGGGTGCACCCTCGCAGTGATGGCATTGGAGGGGAACGGCAAATCCTGTATATTTTTCGATTTTAATTCTTGGTTCTACCGTGGGATCATCAATCAATTTCAAAATATTTTTCGATTTTGTGTGGGCCGCAGCACAGAAAATTTTACATCTTTTGCAGCTGACACACTTTTCCACATCAATGAAGATCATTCCCTTCATTATAAATCTCCCCTATTGTTTCATCAAGTCACCAATCAACTCCCGAACCAGATTAACCGACTCCGGATGCCGCATAATTAATATATTGCCGCCCGCTGCCATCAACATCGTGGCCGTCACCGCCTCGATCAAAATGCCCCGCTTGGCCGTATCGCCCATGGTCTCATCTTCTATACTTGCTTCCTTAATCTTCCAAACCTCCGGGCCTATATTACAAATCATGGGGAGCTGAAGCTTCTCATCCTGCTGGGTTAGGGCTGCCATTCGGATCCTCTCCATCACTGAATATGTATATTCTATTCCGTAACCCAACGCCCCGGTGGTGGGATCAATAATGGTTTTTTCCGGGGAAACACCCAGGTTTTCCATCAAAACATTCAGCTGCTTCGCCAAATTTATATCAATGGAAGTAGAAGAAATCACGGTTTGTTTGTAAGCGATGGCCTGGGCACCGACTTTTTTATAATTTCCTTCCGCCACCGGTCCAATAGTCAAGCTTTTTCCCTCACAGGCCTCTGCCACCAGCTTAAGAACTTCCTCGTCTTTTTCTGGATTTGCACAACCCCAGACAATGAGGGGAACATCAATGGCGTCCGCCACCTTTTTAACCACTTCCACCGCATCTTCGGCACTACGGTTAAGCCCATTGGGATCGGTGCTCTTTAGCTGAAGGGCTATTATTTCCGCCCCGTATTCATCAATGCATTTTTTTGCCCAGGCTACCGGATCGGAAGCTACTTCCTTAAATGGTTTAATCGCTTCTTCCGGCCAATCCTCCGGTTCAAAGTCATACACCTCCATGGCAATCTTGGGTGCATTGGGAAAATCCCCCTCAAAGCGATAAAAGGGATAAGCTGTATCCCCTCCTACCGTAACCGCCTTTTCGCCGGCCCCCAAGCATATCTCCTTCACCTGACCGCTGTAGGGTATAGTGGGAATCTCAAAAGCCATTATTATTTACCTCCTGTTTATATTATATAGTGTATGACGCGGGATTTCTTCTCTTCTCACTGCCGAACCCTTCTTCGGCGTACCAGTATCGCTCTCCCGTCTTGATATAGTTCAATCTTTCTTGCCGGGTCTCCATCTTATTTCGCCAGTAACCCAAAGAAACATCTTTGGGTTTACCCTTCTCATAAGTTTCAGCTAGTATTGTAACCTTCCCCCTACCCGGGGCTTCTTTTTCCAACATCTTATATCCCATTTTTTCCTCCCTGCCCATCTTCTGTTAAGTTATTTTTGATATTATTAAAAACATTCAGCTCAACAAATACATTAATTTACTTATCTTATTTTATTTTAATACAAAATGAATGAAGGATCATTCAGCTTTATCACATTTCATTTTTTGTGTCAACTTTTTTGATTAATGAAAAATTTCGGGGGATCATGGCACCGGCCGGGCATATCTTAATACATTCTCCGGACAAGGCACATTTTTGTTCAGATAAAACATCACCCTTATAGGTTATGATAGTATCAATGCCCCGAAATGCAAAATCAATTTTTCCTTCTCCCTTCTCATGACATACCCAGACACATTTTCCACAGAGGATGCATTTATTGGGATCATAAATAAAAAACGGGTTGGTTTCATCGAGGGGAAGTACTTTTTGCCTTTTCCGAAACCGTAAGGATTTTAACTTAATTCCCAGGTCCCGGGCTATCTTCAACAGTTCACATTTTCCTCTATTGATACAATTTCGGCACTCCATCTGATGATAAGCCATAATAAGTTCAAAGGCGGTACGCCTCAGTCGGCTTATACGATCAGAGTCGGTTCGAACAACCATCCCCTCTTTAACCGGTTCGGTGCAGGCGGTGACCGGTCCGGTTCTCCCTTCAATCTCCACGAAACAAAGCCGGCAGGAACCAAATGGTATTTTTGCTTCCCTGACGGCACAAAGGTTGGGAATATTAATCCCCGCATCAAGGGCCGCCCATAAAATTTTTTCCCCCTTCTTTGCGCTAACGGATATGCCGTCAATCTTAATAGTAATTTCTTCCACTTTTTCCAACTTATGTTCCTGCTTTTTTATTTGGCGGCGGCTCCGACTCCGGCACTTCACTGAGAGGTGAAATTTTAATCACCGCATTGTAGTTGGGCGGGCAGGCATCCAGACAACTATTGCACTTAACGCATTTCTCCTGATCGACAATCTTGATTCGATTCTTTCCACTAAATATCGCTTCCACCGGGCAGCTTCCCACACAAGCATCACAGGCGCGTTCACATTTTTCCGGAACAATATAATAGGTGGTAAGGTCCTTGCACATTAGCGACGGACAGCGTTTTTCCAGGATATGTGCTTCATACTCAGTGCGAAAATACTTGATAGTTGTTAAAACCGGGTTGGGGGCGGTTTTTCCCAAATTGCAGAGTGAACCGGCCTTAATATCCTCCCCCAGCTCCACCAAAAAATCTATATCTTCCCTGGTTCCGCTCCCCCGTGTAAATCCCTCTAAAACATCGAGCATCTGCTTGGTTCCCAAGCGGCACAGGGTACACTTGCCGCAGGATTCCCGCTGGATAAAATCGAGAAAAAAACGGGCGGTCTCCACCATACAATTGTCTTCATCCAGGACTATCATACCCCCCGATCCCATCATTGCCCCCGCCTCGCCAAGGGAATCAAAATCAATGGGGATGTCCAGTAACTTTTTAGGCAAACAGCCGCCTGAAGGACCTCCGATCTGTACCGCCTTAAATTGCTTTTTCTGGGGAACACCTCCCCCCATATCATAAATAAGCTCTCTCAGTGTTGTCCCCATGGGCACTTCCACCAGGCCCATATTAACAGTCTTTCCCGCCAAAGCAAAAACCGCCGTGCCCTTGCTCTTTTCCGTGCCGATGCCGCCATACCAATCCGGCCCCCGGTTGATGATCCAGGGAACCGCAGCAAAAGTCTTAACATTATTCAGTACTGTCGGGCATCCCCAAAGCCCTGCTTCAATCGAATGGGGCGGTCTCACCCTGGGCATCCCCCGTTTACCCTCAATCGAATACATAAGTGCACTGGACTCTCCGCAAACAAAGGCTCCGGCTCCCCGTGTGATCTCAATAACAAAATCAAACCCGCTTCCCAGTATATTTTTTCCTAAAAATCCCTTCTCATGCGCCTGTTTGACGGCAACCTTTAATCGTTCCACCGCAAGAGGATATTCCGCCCGGACATAAATATATCCGGTGGAAGAACCGACGGCAAATCCTGCAATGATCATCCCCTCTATGGTAGCATGGGGATCACTCTCCAAAAGAGTCCGATCCATAAATGCACCGGGGTCGCCTTCGTCGGCGTTGCAGACTACGTATTTGGGGCTGCCTGAAGCATTGCGTCCCAGTTCCCACTTTCTTCCTGTGGGAAAACCTGCCCCCCCCCTTCCCCTGAGACCCGACCGCTTAACCTGATCGACAATCTCCTCCGGTTGCATCCCCAGGGCCTTAGCGAGCCCACAATACCCGTCAAGAGCAATATAGTCGTCGATATCTTCGGGATTAATCCTGCCGGCCCGTTCAAGCAGAACCCTCTTCTCCCCTTTAAATCGAGGTAATTCAAAAACAGTCGGGACTAAATCGTTTTCCTCCAGAGCACCCAACATAAATTCAAAGCAAGGATCGTCTCCCATAAGAAAGGACTTTACCAAGGCAGTAGCAACACCGCCCCCCACACTACCGTAACAGATGGACGGCCAACCCGCCTTTTTGATGATGACCATCGGTTCAGCATAACAATGGCCCATGCATCCTACCCTATGGATCACGGCGTCGATATTTTGCCTGGCCAGTTCTTCCTGAAAGGCCTTCTCCGTCTCCAATGCGCCTGCCGCACGCCCGCAGGTAGCTGTGCCGATTAAAATACACGGCTTTCCGCTCTTAATGCCGGTTTGCCATCGGGAGAGGGATTGTCTGCGGATATCCTGAAAAACCG
>DAOWNY010000205.1 GCA_030642325.1 Deltaproteobacteria bacterium | reverse complement strand
GAAGCCACAAGTCAGAAGCCGGAAGTCAGGAGCCAGGAGCCGGAATTCTGAGTAGTTACCATATATTGAATAAAAACTGTAAACCGTGAATGGTTACTAAAATTTTAATGGATCCAAACGGTATAGAAGATGGAACAATCAAATCAATTGAAGACAATCACCATTTCCACTGAAAATTTCAGCTTTCATGCCCGGCTAAACCAGACGCACACTGCCGAGCGGATATTTGAGGCCCTGCCTCTGGAGGGTCATGCAAGCATCTGGGGTGAAGAAATTTATTTCCACATTCCCCTTGAATTAGATCAGGAGCCCGGCGCACGGGAGGATATGGAAGTGGGTACTTTGGCCTACTGGCCTCTGGGGCCGGCTTTCTGCATTTTTTTTGGTAAAACCCCGGCGAGCACCGGTGAATTGCCCCGGGCATACAGTCCGGTCAATGTTTTCGGACATATCTCGGGTGATGTCGGCAGGTTTAAAACCATTTCAAGCGGGGCGAAGATCCGAGTGACTCAGGGCCTTGAATGAATAGCCTACCTTTATTTGTTCATGGATTAACCAGGATATTTAAGACAGGGAAGAAGAGATGATCAATGTTGAAAGTCTGACCAGATATTTTGGTGATATATTGGCGGTGGACCGGATAAATCTTGATATTCGGAAAGGCGAAATAGTAGGACTTCTGGGTCCGAATGGTGCAGGTAAAACCACTACACTGCGGATGTTGACAGGTTTTCTCCGACCCACTTCCGGCAGTATTCGCATCAAAGATTACGGCATCCGCGAACATCCACTGGAAATAAAGAAGCTTTTGGGATACCTCCCCGAATCGGCCCCCCTCTATCATGATATGATTGTTTACGATTATCTCCATTACGTGGCGGATATCCGGCAGATTGCAAAAGAGAAAAGACTTCCGCGGATTCGGAAGATGGCTGATCTCTGCGGACTAAATGAGGTAATGCACCGACCGATCGGCGAACTTTCCAAGGGTTACAAACAAAGAGTCGGCCTTGCCCACTCCATGCTGGACGATCCGGAAATACTGATATTGGACGAACCCACTTCCGGTCTTGACCCCAATCAGATCGTAGAGATCAGGGAAATCATCAAAAAGATCGGAAAGGAAAAAACCATCATCCTTTCCACTCATATCCTGAGCGAAGCCGAGGCAACCTGTGACAGGATCGTCATCATCAACCAGGGTAAAATTGTTGCCGACGGCACCACCGAAAGCCTCAAGCAGTCCGACAGCGGAGAATGTGTTGTAAACGTTTCTCTTAAAAATGCCGACCTGGAGTCCGTGAGAAAGGAGCTTACTTCCATTGACGGGGTTTTAAGTGTCGGGCGGGCGGATGATGATGGAGGAGGCATTTTAAACCTGAGAATATCTTGTCGTTCCTCCGCCGACATTAGGGGAGATATTTACAGAAAGATCAAGGGCACCGACTGGATACTCCTGGAATTTTACCGGGAAACCCAAACCCTGGAAAACATTTTTCGAAAATTAACCCGGGAGAATTGATATGCGACAAGCAGCCCATATATTTAAAAAAGAGTTTAAATCTTATTTTGTGTCACCGATTGCCTATATGGTGATATCCATATTTCTGGTGGTGGTGGGGTGGTTCTTTTTTTCAACCTTTTTTCTCTTTAACCAGGCCAACCTGAGAAATTTTTTCGCACTTCTTCCCATAATTTTTTCATTCGTGGTTCCGGCCATTACCATGCGGTTATTTTCCGAGGAGCTTAATGTGGGATCATATGAAATACTCCTTACCATGCCGGTGACCTTTTCGGATGTGATTTTAGGAAAATTTCTGGCTGGTGTTGCGTTTGTGGCGGCACTGCTCGTTCCCACCCTGGCTTACCCTGTTTCTGTTTCCCTGCTGGGTGAACTTGACTGGGGTCCGGTTCTGGGAGGATATATCGGGGCAGTCCTGCTGGGCGCTTCTTTTTGTGCGGTGGGTATTTTTGCATCCTCTTTAACCCGTTATCAGATCGTTGCTTTTATTGTCAGTGCGGCCATCTGTTTTTGTCTTACCCTGATAGATAAGATGGTCTTCCTTTTTCCCCGGACATTTGTGGGGGTACTGGAATATCTTGGAGCGGACTTTCATTTTTATAACATATCCAAGGGCATTATCGATTCGAGGGATTTGCTCTACTTTCTGAGCATCATATTTATCGGTCTTTATGGCGCTAATATAGTAATGCAGGAAAAGAATTAAAAGGAGCGATAATGGCGAAGAAAAGTTTATCTGAAAAATATTTTAAGTTTTCAATCTACCTGGTTTTTATCGTTCTTTTGAACCTGGCGGGTATGAATCTTTTTTTTAGACAGGATCTTACGCAAAATAAGATCTATTCCCTTTCCAAGGCCAGCCAAAAGGTGGTATCCACTCTATCCGAACCACTTACTATTAATGTCTTTTTTACCAAAAACCTTCCTGCTCCACACAATAATACCGAGAGGTATCTTAAGGATCTTTTGGAAGAGTATTCAAATTATTCCAATCGTTATTTTAACTACCGATTTTATGATGTGAGCCCTGACGAGGGGGACGTCAGCGGAAAAACCGTAGAGAACCGCGAGCTGGCCGGAAGCTACGGGATTTTTCCAGTCCAGATTCAGGTGGTGGAAGAGGATGAGGTTAAGTTTCAAAAGGCATATATGGGTCTGGTTTTGCTTCACGGTGACCTCATGGAAAGGATTCCCACAATTACTTCCGTGGATAGGCTGGAATACCGCTTGACCACCGCTGTTAAAAAGCTTAATAACAAAATCAGCGCCCTCTTAAATCTGCCCGAAAAAATCCGCATCAAATTATTTTTCTCCTCTTCATTGGAGAAGGTTGCTCCTTTGATGGGCCTGAAAGATCTGCCCGCTCTTCCCCGGAAAATTGAGAGTGTGGTGAAAAAACTGAATAATAAAAATTATGGAAAGCTTGAATATGAATACCTGGATCCCTTTAAAGACCAGGATCTTAATGCAGAAGCAAAAAAATACCAGATCCTCAGCCTCAAATGGCCGGCCATTTCCAGGGGGAAGATACCGGCCGGGAAGGGGGTGATCGGTCTGGTGATGGAATACGGAGACAAGGCGGTTACCATTCCGCTGATTCGTGTTTTAAATCTTCCCATTATCGGGACCCATTATGAGATGACGGAATTTGGCGAATTGGAGGGTATTATCAATGAAAACCTCGAAACCTTGATTGATATAAACGAAGATCTCGGTTTTCTGGCTGGTCACGGCTCCCTTAATAAACCCGATGCTCCGTCAGTTGACCCCATGGGACAACGACCGCAGGGTGAAATCAGCAACTTGCGCGCAATGATTTCGAAGAATTACACAATAAAGGATGTAAATCTGAAAGACGGCAACATTCCCGATGGTCTCAATTGCCTTATTATAGCCGGACCAACTGAAACCTTCAGCGATTATGATCTTTTTTTGATCGATCAGTTTTTAATGGGGGGGGGTAATCTGGGTATTTTTCTTAATGCCTTCAATGAAGTCATGCCTTCCAATGAGCAGAGTTTTCGTTTTCGCAGAAACCAGGGGCCTCTGTATCTCCCGCTTGATACCGGCCTGGCAAAATTGTTATCACATTACGGGATAAGCATCGGTAAGGCTTATGTGATGGACGAAAACTGTTATAAACAGCAACTGCCCCCCCGGTTCGGCGGCGGCGAGCAGTCGATCTATTTTGCCCCTTTAATCAAAAGCAGG
>DAOWNY010000359.1 GCA_030642325.1 Deltaproteobacteria bacterium | reverse complement strand
TATTTCAATGAACTTTATGATTTTAGGGTTACCAATAGCAATCTAGAGCTAGGCATAAGACTATTACAGGCGATAGGCATCTCTTATTTAGTCATTGCCCTCGTCTATTTTTTCTTTCCGGTGGTTATTCTGGGAAGGGGAATATTTCTTATCAACCTTTTTTTTCTGATTGGCTTCATTGTTTCCTGGAGACTGGCCTACAATTGGGTCCTCAGGACCAGTAAGTTTGACCAAAGGGTTCTAATCGTGGGGACCGGAGACTTATCTAAAAAGCTGACTTATGAGATAGCGTCAAAGAAGGATTCAGGTTTTAGGGTAGCTGGTTTTATCAGTAATGATCCAAAGATGATGGGAGAAAAAGTAGCTAACCTGCCGGTAATGGGAGATTATTGTAATATTTTGGATGCGGTCAAAAAAGAGGAAATCACCAAGGTGGTGATTGCCCTGAATGAACGGAGGGGAAATTTCCCGACCGAAGCCCTCCTGGGATGTAAAATGATGGGGATAGAAGTGGAGGAAGGAACTTCCTTTTTCGAGAGGCTCAGTGGCAAAATATTGGTAGACAGCATCAATCCCGGCTGGTTAATATTTTCCGAGGGTTTCAAAAAATCCCGAATTAAAAAGACTATTAAAAGACTTAGTGGAGTAATAATTTCAGCGGTTGGTTTGATACTGCTGTCTCCTTTAATATTAATCACCGCCATTTTAATCCGGATTGATTCTCCCGGAACGGTATTTTTCAGCCAGGAACGGGTTGGAGAAGGTGGTAAGGTTTTTTCGATATTGAAATTTCGTTCCATGGTTCAAGATGCGGAGGGTGAAGGGGAAGCAATTTGGGCAAAAGAGAACGATTCCCGCATCACCCGGGTGGGAAGAATCATTAGAAAATTGAGGATTGATGAAATTCCTCAAATGTTCAATGTCTTAAAGGGAGAGATGAGTTTTGTCGGTCCCAGGCCGGAACGACCTGAGTTTGTAAAAGGATTAAAAAAAGAGATACCCTATTACTCCCAGCGCCATACAGTGAAACCGGGGATTACCGGCTGGGCTCAGATAATGTATCCTTACGGAAGCTCAATTGAGGATGCCAAGGAGAAGCTTCAGTACGATCTTTATTATGCCAAAAATATGTCTACTTTGCTGGACTTGATGATAATTTTTATGACCATTAAGGTGATTCTTTTACGTAAAGGATCAAGGTAACGGTTCACAGAAGTCAGCTACAGAATGAGAAGGGAACCCGCCAGGCAGTTTTAGTATATGATCTCCGGATCATGATAATTTTTTTTAAATGTGAAAAATGATAATTAATAGGCGTCTTTTTAGATGGGTGGCATGGACAAACTTGTTTTGTCCGTGATGAAACTTACCCCCGGTTCCTGCCTCCGTGAACGGTTACTTCACCGTTCACGATTGATGTCTCAGCTTTAAGAGTCAGTAAGTTGCCGGGGCCTGTGCTTCTTCTATTCCGGATTTTGGCTCCCTGTATGCCGTGCCGGGAAAGAAAGCATGACTTCTAAATTTTGAGCAGTTACCGGTTTTGTTTATTTCAATCTTCAATTTGAATTTAGTGCGGAGAAAGGGGAATCCATG
>DAOWNY010000058.1 GCA_030642325.1 Deltaproteobacteria bacterium | reverse complement strand
TTTTTTATTCGGCGATTACGGAATTTACGGCAATACAACCGAAAATTTTGAACCGGGACGATTTTTTTCATGCCTAAATGGAGTACATCAAAGGATTACAATTCTCTTTTTCTTTCTGTTTTTGTTTCCGGACCATATCTTCTAAAGTGAGGGAACTCAATACATCATTTATGGCCTCTTTCAGTTGTTTCCAAAGATCACGGGTCGCACAGACATCCGTCCGGTTACAAGTTCCGGCATCATCCACGCAATCCGCCGGGGCAAGAGATCCTTCCAGTGCGTAGATTACCTCGCTCAGCTTTATTTCTTCAGGAGGCCTGGCCAAAACATAGCCTCTGTTAGCCTTGCGAATATTCCTGATCAAACCTGCAACCCTCAAGGAGGACATCAGATGATCCAGGTATTTGGTAGAGACTTCCATCCTTTCAGCTATTTTTCTCACCGGAACCGGACCCTGATTATAATGCACAGACAGATCCACCATCGCCCTGACACCGTATCTCCCCCTTGTGGAAAGTTTCATAAACCACCTTATTACTATAGTTAAACTATTAATTTCATCAACTCTATTACTTTAGTAGCATGAGATAGATCAGATGTCAAGTTTTTTTAACCGTTCACGGTTCGCAACTCACGGTTTTATCGTAACAGCAAAATGAGCAGGGGATAGCCCCTTTACCTTAACAACCCTTCCGGAGTCCCGCGCACGCTGGAATCTAGATGCAGTTACCCCTGTTTATTGAGCTAATACCTGGAAAAAATGGTGGGAGAAAGAACAAAAAAACTCAAGGCAAAAGATGGGCAGCTTATTCAATCAAGCAAACTGGCATCCCTGAGCGAAATGGCCACCGGCATTGCTCACGAAATCAACCAACCCCTGAATGTAATCAAGATGAAAACCACAGGCATGCTTCATTTTCTGAAAAAAGGCAAAATTTTACCGGATGGGATGCTTAAGGAAGAGTTGACAACCACCAACAGCCAGATTGAAAGAATGAGAAAAATCATAGATCATCTCCGCTCATTTTCCAGAAAATCCAGTGAAATTGTCACCGAAGAGGTTGATAGTAATATCCCCTTAAATGCCGGGTATGAGCGGAATTGAAGTCCTTAAAAAGGTCAAGGATATTATGGATGATACGGAAGTAATTGTCGTCACCGGTCATGGGGATATGGAGCTGTCCATTGAAGCACTGCGACTTGACACGTCTGATTTTATTTCTAAACCGGTAGGCATAGAACACCTCCTGCTTTCCGTGGAAAGGGCCATGGAGAGACATGAAACGAGAACCCGGCTCAAGGCATACACAAAAAATCTGGAGGGACTCCTGGATAAAAAGGCAGGTGAGATAAAAGGTGCCCATGCCATGCTCCTTCAATCGGAAAAGCTTGCTTGCATCGGGCAGCTTGCCGCGGGAGTGGGGCATGAATCAAACAACCCCATTGGTTTTATCTCAAGTAACCTCAATACACTGGAAGGACATATTAAAGACATTAAAGTGCTCATGGCAAAATATGAGGAAATCCATTCCATAAATAACCAGGAAAGACAGATATTTCTTGAGGAAATCGAATCATTAAAAGAGGGAATGGATATTGAATTTGTCTTAGCCTAAGTTTATGATTTCAAAAAATAAGTCTATTAAAATCATAAACTTAGGCTAGGCTAAGCGCTTTGACTTTTTTTGTCTGATAATGCAAGCTCCCTCAATGAACCAAAAGCCATATAGAGGAAGAGAAGGTAATCTGCCTGACTGTCACGTGCGCAACTCTCCACGATGTTAGAAGGAACTAAAAATCGCTGCTCGCCGCATTTGAAAAGTTAATCAATGCAACTCTTCTCTCGGAAACCCAGAGGTCACATGACAAACCAATGCTGCTACCTCGCAAGCCTTCCTATACCTTCAGCCCTTAAGCCTATCCCATCTGAATAGTTACGAAATTTGTATAATTACCAACCCTGAACCGAACCGTCCTTTAAATTCTTATTATTCTATTTTCATGTTATTAGGGATCACAATATTTTTGGGTATTACGACAATTCCGTCAATTATATGGTAAAGATCCGTTTCAACTTTTTCCGTACCCCTGTAATCTATTACAACCCCATCCCCTATTCTCACATTTTTGTCTATTATCACATTTTTTAAAAAACAGTTTTTCCCGACTCCAACTTGATTTTTTCCGGGATTAGCAGGATCCTGATAAAAATCCGCACCCATCATAACTACCCTGTTAAGTTCCGAACCTTCTTCGACAATTGACCTCACTCCAACAACACTGCCGGATATTTTACTGTTCTCAATAATAGAACCTTCTGAAATAAGGGAGTTATCTATTTCCGACCTTCTTATTTTTGAACCTGGAAGAAATCTTCCATAAGAATAGATAGGGTTAACCTCGTCATAAAAATTAAATTGAGGAACAGGGACTGTAAAATCAAGGTTCGCTTTAAAAAAGGACTTCATTGTCCCTATATCTTCCCAGTAACTGTCAAAGATAAAAGAAAAAACTTTTTTTTCTTTTATTGATTCGGGAATTATCTCTTTTCCGAAATCTTCTTTTGTATTTTTCTCCAACAGTTCAAAAAGAACATTTTTGTTAAAAATATATATACCCATTGAGGCAAGATAGTTTTCTTTTACTGATCCGCCAAGATAATCCGAAGGATTGAAAAGTGAATCAAGGATATTTTTGTCTTCCGGCTTTTCAGCAAAATCCGTTATTCTCCTTGCATGGTCTATCTTGAGAATTCCTAGTCCCTGTGCATCTTTTCTATTGATCGGTTTTGAAGCTATTGTAATATCTGCCATGCTTTTAATATGAAAATTGATAAATTCACTTATGTTTATCCTGTATAACTGGTCTCCTGACAGGACCACAATATAATCAACTTCTGCAGGCTTTATATATCTCAAGTTTTTTCTTACAGCATCCGCTGTTCCCTGGTACCAGTTTTTATCATCGATTGTCTGCTGTGCTGCCAGTATGTGCAGAAAACCTTTGGAAAAACCGTCAAATTTGTATGTATCTGTTATATGCTTATGGAGTGACATTGTATTGAATTGCGTAAGAATAAAAATTTTTTTTATATCCCAATGAAGACAATTTGATATAGGAATGTCTATCAACCTGAATTTGCCGCCGATCGGGACTGCAGGTTTTGCCCGAAACTTTGTAAGGGGAAACAGCCTTCTCCCCTGTCCTCCCCCAAGAATAATAGCTAATACATTTTTCATTTCTCCCCCTGAAATATTAAACTATATCAGGTAATATCTGCCACACATTTTCAAGCTGTGCGGCTAGCCTTTAGCAGTTCGCTATTAACCAAAATGATCACAGGATGTTTTGCTATTACAAATTTTCACCCATTTGATGTTTTTCAAGCTGTCGTAATATCTCGGTTTTTCAAAGCTAAACGTTTGTGTGCCGACAGCTGATCGCTCAACTTAGGTTGGATTTAGATCGGCAAATGTAACGAAATCAAGCGGATGTTGAACGGTTTCATGCAAAAGCTAACACCTAATAGTTAACGCCTAGCCGCACAGGTCGCACTTTTTATCATGGCCGGACAACCGGAGAACACACCAAAAGCTTCTGACCGGGATGAATTAAATGGTTTGTATTTATATTATTCAGCCGACAAAGTTCCTCTACCGATATGCCGTATTTCCGGGAAATCCGGTAAAGAGTCTGGCCTGGCTGCACCAAATGATAGCGCCCATTGGTCGAAGAACTCACCTCTCTTTTGCTTAAGTTAGATGCCTCAACCCCGGCGGCAGCCAGTTCAACCTTTTTTTGCAAATTCTCAAATTTTTTGGCCAATTCATTCAATCGTTGCTCAAAAATTGCATCTGAACTACCTGGTAATTTGTCAGCTTGAAGTCCTTCCCCCCGTTCCTGGAGAAGGACAATTTTTTCCTCCATCCCTTCAAGACGTATCAATCTTTCTTCCATCTGATCGAGTCTCTCCATAACAGCTCCCCCATACTGGGTGGAGGAGTTATTGCCACAACCTAAAAATGGAATGATTACTACACTTAAAAGCATAATACCCGAAACCGCCAACTTAAGAGTCTTACTTAAAGGTTTCAAACAAAGGGGTGCTCCGTAACGTCGAGTCTGATCATCTTTCGCATGACACTGATTCATCTTTCTCTCCTTTTAACGGATTAAAATTAATGAGGAATGTATTCCTCCCATCAACAGACAAAGGTTTTATATTTGGTAACTGCCCAGATGTTTAGGTAGAGGCCTGGGGATTGAAGAAAAAGTCAGCTACTTCCAATAGATAATCATATATTTTCCACTCAAAAAGATATAAATGGCTATTCCGCTGTTTTTTTTGCCTTCAGCCTTTAAGTCTATCATAACCGTTTACGGGGCAGGAACCGGGGATAAATTTCATCATGGACAAACAAAATTTGTTCATGCCGCCCTCTTAAAAAAGGCTCTGATTAACCATCATTATTCACGTTTAAAATTATGTATCAGCTCAATAAAAAGGGGAATTAAACCTGAATTCCCGCGTTTATTTGTGGCCATTGCAGGATGTCGAAATCACAGACACCAGGTATATGGATTCCGCTCCCTGCCCGGAGTCGAGGGCAAACTTCACGGGAAGGATGGTTGCAGTATGGCAGCACAATTTTTTACAAGCTGATCCTGCCTGACAAAAGCTTTATTTTTGAGGAAAATCCGGGAGTCAATTTTATGCCCATGCCGCCTTACCTGCTATCAACAGGTTGCCGGGAGATCCCTGTTTTATCCGGGATGTCATCGTTATCATCCCTGAATTGCGCCTGATATAATTTGTAGTAATATGTCCCCGGTTTTAAAAGGTCTTCATGCCTGCCCTCCTCGATTATTTCTCCCCGGGAGACCACTACTATTCGATCAGCATTTTTAATGGTGGAAAGTCGATGGGCAATAATGAAGGTGGTCCTTCCCCTGATCAGATTCTGCAATCCTTTTTGTACTTCTCTCTCCGATTCAGTGTCCAGAGAAGAGGTAGCTTCGTCCAGTACCAAAATGGGAGAATTCTTGAGGATAGCACGGGCAATGGAGATTCGCTGTCTTTCTCCACCTGATAGCTTGATTCCCTGTTCACCGATCACAGCATCATATCCCCCGGTAGCCATTTGGATAAAATCGTGGGCATTGGCGGTTTTGGCAGCCTTTATTATCTCCTCCTCCGATTTATCGGTATCCCCGTAGGCAATATTATTTTTCACCGTATCATCAAACAGAATCGTCTGCTGGGTGACCATACTGATCTGGGCTCTAAGAGACTTAATGGTTACATCCCTTATGTCCTGCCCGTCTATAGTTATCTTCCCCCCCGTTACATCGTAAAATCTAAGAAGGAGGTCCACCATGGTGCTCTTTCCTCCCCCGCTGGGGCCAACGATTGCCAGAACCTCACCCGACTTCACCTTCAAGTTTATGTTCCTTAAAACCAGTTCATTCTCATATTTAAAAGAAATGTTTTTAAACTCAATCTCTCGGGAAACCGGGGGGATAGCGCTTGCTTGTGCTTTATCCCTGATTTCCGGAACAACATCCAGTATGGAGAAGATTCGAACCGCTGCGGCAATTCCCTCCTGAACCGCCAAATTTACTCCATTTAAGCGCTTAACCGGCTCATAGAGCATAAATAAAGCGGCCATAAAAGAGAAGAAGCTACCTGGGGTGGAATGACCTGTGATTACCCGATAACCCCCGTACCAAATTACTATTGCCCCTCCGATACCTCCCATGGTTTCCATAACCGGTGAGGAGAGGGCCCTTATTTTAAATCTTTTCATGAGCACCTTAAACAATCGCCAATTCTCAGTGAAAAATCGGTTGCTTTCATACTCCTCCATCCCGAATGCCTTTACTATCCTGATGCCGGTAATTGATTCATGGAGAAGAGTAGTTAAATTACCTATGCTTTTCATGCTCTTGGTGCTGAATTTTCTAAGTTTTTTGCCGAATTTCATGATGGGAAAAGATAGCAAAGGAAAGAATAGAAAAGCGATACAAGCGGATCGCCAGTCCCTGTAAAAGACTACCCCCACTAAACCTATAATGGTAAAAAAATCTTTTAAAATGCCGGTAATTGCATTGGTCACCGCTCCCTGAACCGAATTCACATCATTGGTAATTCGAGAAATAATAACCCCCGTGGGGGTTTTAGTAAAAAAGGAGAGGGAAAGAGATTGAATGTGGCGGTAAAGCTTGTTCCTGAGGTCATTAATTATTCGCTGTCCTACGTAGGACATAATATAGCTTCGACCGTAATCCGCCACTCCCTTAATTATATAAACCCCTATCAGTACCAGAGGAACCAATTTAAGCTTCAATATGTCTTTGTTAATGAAGATGTCATCCATTACCGGCTTAACCAAAAAAGCGACAGCAGCGGTCATCACGGCCACTATTACCATGCAAAACATTGCCCCCGACAATTTTAATCCGTATGGCTTCACAAATTGAAGTAAGCGCCCGTAGATACCCATCATTTATTTCCCTGTTTGTCCATCATCTTATGGGCGATTATCGCCACTTTCTCCGCTACTCCACTCCCCTCCAACCTTTCTCGAACTCCTTCAAGTTCTTTTTTCATACCTGAAATTAAATGATCATCGTTAATGTGTTTAATGACCTCACGAGAAATTTCCTCGGGAGTGACTCGGCCTTGAATCAATTCCGGAACTATCTTCTTTCCCGCCACAATATTTACCAGACCAATATTTTTAACTTTAATCAGCATTTTTCCAATAATATAGGTAAGAAAAGATGTTTTGTAAACAATCAACATGGGGGTGCAAAGAAGGGCGGTCTCCAGGGTTGCGGTTCCCGAAGCAACAATGATAAAATCAGAAACATCTATTACTTCGTAATAATAGTCGTTGATGATTTTTATTTCAATGTTATACTGCCTGACAATGCCTAAGATGTCATCCTGCTTACAAGTCGGGGCAAGGGGAAGGATAAACTGAAGATGGGGGAAATGGGATGATATAATCTCCGCCGCCGCCAGCATCGCCGGTAAGAGGGAGAAGATCTCTCTCTTCCTGCTGCCGGGAAGTAAACCGATAGTATTTCCGGAGGGATCCAGTCCAAATTTTTGCCGGGCATCCTCCCTGGTCATTTTTGGTCTTACTGCTTCCACCAAGGGATGTCCCACAAATGTTACATCAACATTTTCTTTTTGATAATAAGCGGCTTCAAAGGGGAAAACAACCACCAGCCTATCCACCCGCCTGGCAATTTTTTTCACCCTTCCCTTACGCCAGGCCCAAACCTGGGGGCTTATATAGTAAAGAACAGGGATGCCCCTTTTTTGAGCAACCCTTGCCAGTCTCAAATTGAATTCCGGGTAATCAATTAAGATCACTAAATCCGGGGGGTCCTCCGTTAGCGATCTCTTTAATCGTTTAAAAACGTTACGAATTAATCCGAATTTTTCCAATGCTTCGGTAATTCCTACCACCGCGAGGTCGTCGGAATTGAACATTATCCTTACTCCGGCAGACTTAAGTTTGTTTCCCCCCACTCCATAAATATTAATCTCAGGATCCCGGCGCAAAAGTGCCTTTGCCACCTCTGACCCGTGAAGATCACCCGAAGGCTCACCCGCTACTATCAAAATTTTTTTATACCGTCTGCCCACTGCTACCTTCAAAGTTTAATTTACTTACCTGTTTCTTCAAGAACCTTCTCGTTTTGATGAATCTGCTCCTGAATTTTTATGGCAACAGATAACGCGTCTCTCCCCTCTTTTCCCGAAACCATTGGGGACCTGCGGGTAATAACCGAATTTATGAAGGAAGCGATCTCTTCTGCAAGAGAATCCTTTTGTGTGACTTTCTTTTTTTCACCAACGATTTTCGGTTCCCCATTTACATCAATTTTTTTGTAGGAGGTGACCTCCCCATTGGCATAGTCCAGGGAAAAATAGGCATTCGGTTGAAAAATTCTGACTTTTCTCATGTTTTTATCTGATATTCGACTTACCGTAATATTGGCAACGCAGCCACCTTCAAATTGAATGCGTGCATTGGCGATATCTACCTTTGTGGAAATAACCGGAATGCCGGCTGCATTAATGAATTCCACCGGTCTTTTTACAAAATTTAAAATCATGTCTATGTCGTGGATCATCAAATCTAAAATAACGTCTACATCGGTTCCCCTCCCCTTGAAACTGCTGAGCCGATGGCATTCAATAAATCTAGGGTGGTTGAGAAATTCTCCCAAAACCGCCGCTGCAGTGTTAAATCTTTCCACGTGTCCTACCTGAAGAATCCTTCCATTCTTCCCGGCAACTTCAATCAGTTTCTCCGCCTCTTCCACTGCAGCAGTTATGGGCTTTTCCAGCAAAACGTCTTTCCCCTGCATGAGAAAGTCTCTTGCAACCTGATAGTGTAATCGAGTGGGCACTGCAATGCTTACCGCCTCAACCTTATCATAGAGATCCTCGTAGTTAAGAAAGGATTGGGTATTAAACTTACCTGCCACTTCCTTAGCCCTCTCTTCATCTGTGTCTACCACCCCCACCAGTTCCACATCGTTCAACTTCGAATATTTCTCGGCATGGAAACTTCCGAATTTACCTACTCCCACAACTGCAACTTTCATATATTATATCCACCCCTTATCCATGAAGGCCCTGGTGGGGGCTTGCCTCGCCTCGCCGCTATGCTTTTTTCATTAGTGTTATCGAGATACCCGTTTCATCGGCAAGCTTTACCATCTCCTCTTGATCAAACATGATGGTTTTCTCCGCCTCAACAGCCAACACCGAAGATTTTGCTTCAATCAATGATTTTACTGTCTGAATCCCCACGGCGGGAACATCGAAACGCATATCCTGGTTGGGTTTACTTATCTTAACCGCCACACTGCCTTCCCCCCCCAGTTTTCCGCCCCTTTTAATCGCCTCGTCAGTCCCCTCAATTGCTTCAATCGCCAATACTGCCAGATCTTTTACCACCACACATTGTCCAATGTCCAACCTACCCATCTCTCTAGCCATTTCCCAACCAAATTGAATGTCTTTAAGCTCATTTTTTGTCGGTGATCTTTTTGTAAGCAGACCTTCTTTGGGCATCATTGATGATATGTAGGTGGTGGAATCCTGCAACATTATCCCTTCCCTCGCAAGTTCTTCCGCTACCCCTTTTAAAATCGAGTCATCTTTCCGATTTTTTAGCCGAAAAAAGAAGGCAGCTGCCCGCAGGTCAGGCTTAATTTTTGAAAACATTAAAGTCTTAGGGGTCTTACCTGCCATCACCGCCTCGGTTATCCCCTCTTTCGCAAATATCTTAATCAATTTCCCCAGCTGACCGATATATATCCAGTAGAGTTTGTCCACGTATTTTGATAAGTCCGGAGTCGTAATTCCCTGCAGGGCAACGGCAACTACCTTACGCCCACTCTCCTTTGCATTTCTGGCAACTAATTTGGGGAATTTCCCCTCTCCGGCAATCAAACCCAGCTTGTTCATCTACCTGCAGACACCCCGTTCGGATTTTTCAATAAATTTTACCAGATAATCCACCTCGT
>DAOWNY010000301.1 GCA_030642325.1 Deltaproteobacteria bacterium | reverse complement strand
CAGTAAAGGTTCCAGCGCTTTGGCCTGCGACCTGGCCTGCATTATCTCTTCGGGGGTCAGGCCCCGAGGAATCTGTAAAATTTGTCCCGGATAGATGTGGTGCGGACCTTTAATTTGATCCCGATTGGCCTTGTATATGAGGGGCCATAGATAGGGGTCATCATAGATTGTTTTATATTTGGCGATTATCCAGAGTTTTTCTCCCTTGGTTACAATATGTTGGGAAGGATATTTCTTTGCCACCCTTTTTTTTACCTTTATTTTTTTAGAGATAACTTTTTTTTGATTTTTTGTAGCTTCAATTGCTTTTTCGATGAAAATCGACATATCCCGGATGACATCCAGGACGATGGCATTCTTTTCTTCTACCAGCAAGTAATTTTCGTTTTGAAAATCCCATTTTGTTTCGGCTATAATCGATCTTATTAATTCAAGCTTTTTCGGGGTATATTTTTCTGCGTGTTTTAGATTGATTGCGAACTTGCTTTCGACTTTGGCGATGGACCTTTTTGCCGATTCTTTAGCGAAAGCTTCCCTTTTGACGGCAAGTGTCCGGGAAAGTTCAGCCTTGTCTCCGGCTGCGAGAGCCGATATTTTTGCTCCCTCATATTCTTCTATATTTATCTGCGACAAGGCCAGCTTATAATTACTTTTTGCCTCCAGGTACTTTTCCGGAGCGTAAATGATTGCTTTAGCCGATATCGCTCTTTCTAAGGATTTTTCTGCGTCCATGAGTACCTTTTGCGGCGGTGTGGTGCTGCAGCCAAAAATATGAATCATGCATCCGAGACTAATGACGGCAAAAATTTGGAGAGATTTCATGTCGATTATTCCTCCATTTAAAATCAGTAAAGCTATCTATATGCATCACCCTGCGCCGAAGTCTTGTTCCTCTTCTTTATCAGGCGAAGCTTTTGGGAGGTGGTTTTACTTAATTTTTTTTATCGGCTTGAGTGATAATTCAGCAAGCTGTTTATTGTCAATTGTTGAAGGTGACTCAGTCATGAGGCAGGTCGCCTTCTGAGTTTTGGGAAAAGAAATTACCTCGCGAATGGAGGTTTCTTTACAAAGAAGCATCACCAGACGGTCAAGGCCCAAGGCGATGCCGCCATGGGGTGGAGTTCCGTATTGTAATGCTTCCAGAAAGAAACCAAATTTTTTTTCCGCCTCTTCCCGCTCGATTCCAAGAGTTTTAAATATTTTTTCCTGGATTTCCTTCTGATGGATCCGGATGCTTCCGCCTCCGATTTCCGAACCGTTTAAAACCAGATCATAGGCCTTTGACATTACCTTTTCCGGTTCCTCTTCAATTTTAGTGACGTCCTCATCAAAGGGGGCGGTGAAAGGATGGTGTAAGGATTTATACCGTTTCTCCCCCCCATCGTATTCAAAGAGAGGAAACCTGGTAACCCAGGCGAAGTTTGTGGAATCCCGGTCAATTAATTTCAATGTATCAGCCAGCTTAAGCCTGATATGACCTAATGCGTCGTTTACGATCTTTGGTTTTCCCGCCCCAAAGAGTAGAAGATCTCCTGGCGCCGCCTCCATTTTTTTTGAAAGACCGGATACCTCTTCTTCACTTAAAAATTTTAGGATCGGGGAGTTCCATTGATCAGAATCTATTTTGATCCAGGCCAATCCCCCTGCCCCGTAAATTTTAGCATGATCAACCAGGTTATCCAACTCTTTTCGGGACGCATTTGCATATCCCTTAACATTTATTGATTTAACCATGCCGCCTTTGTCGACCGCGCTGGAGAATACTTTAAATTTAGAGTTTTTGAAAATATCCGAAACATCTTTCAACTTTAATCCGAATCGGGTATCTGGTTTGTCCAAACCAAACTGGTCGATTGCCTCATTATAACACAAACGGGCAAAAGGAACAGGTATCTCTTTTCCTAAAACATCCCGGAAAATATTTACTATCATTGATTCAATAATTTGAAAAATATCTTCTTCAGTTATAAATGACAGTTCCATGTCTATTTGAGTAAACTCCGGTTGCCGATCGGACCTTAAGTCTTCATCCCGAAAGCATTTCACGATCTGAAAGTACCGATCAAATCCTGCGATCATCAAAAGTTGTTTAAATAGCTGGGGTGATTGTGGAAGAGCGTAAAAATTTCCCGGATTCACCCGGCTGGGAACCAGATAATCCCTCGCTCCCTCGGGGGTGCTTTTGGTTAAGAAAGGGGTTTCAATTTCCAAAAATCCGTTTTTATCTAAAAAATTACGGACTGATCGTGTGGTCTTATATCTAATTAGTAAATTATTTTGAAGGCATGGTCTTCGCAGATCAAGGTAGCGATATTTCAACCTGAGATTTTCAGCCAGTTCCAGGTTTTCATCAAGCATAAAAGGTAGTGTGTGCGATTCGTTCAAGATGCTAAGTTCATTAACCAACACCTCAATCTCACCGGTTTTAAGATTGGGGTTAACAGTTCCTTCCGGTCTTGCCGAGACCCGGCCTCTAATCGCCAGAACATATTCATTTCTGATTCCGTGGGCTTTTTTATGGACTTCGCTGTCGATATCCGGATTGAATACCACTTGGGTAATTCCGGTTTTATCGCGGAGATCGATAAATATCACTCCTCCATGATCCCTTCTTTTCTGGACCCACCCCATCAAGGTGACAT
>DAOWNY010000277.1 GCA_030642325.1 Deltaproteobacteria bacterium | reverse complement strand
TCAAATTGTTTACATCCCATCGCTCTCAAACCATGAACCCCGAAACCCCGGCAGTTATCGAAATTTTTTAATTTCTTGCTTCTACCTTTTAGTAATTTGGGGTATACTGGGCCAAACTCATATCCCGGGAGGTTATTTAAGAAAATTTTGATAACTGCCGGGAGCCGGTAGCCGGAATTCAGCTAAAAAAGGAGGTTTTTTTAAGATGCTCAGCTTCTTTTTAAAAGGGGGCCCTGTCATGTACCCCCTTCTTTTATGTTCAATCATCTCTTTTACCGTGGTCGTCGAGAGAATTATTTTCTGGACCCGGGAAAAAAGGAGAAGAGATCAGGGGGTGGTGGATGAAATACTTAACCTGGCCACGCAGGGTGAATATAAAAAAGCCGCCCAAGTGGGAAGCACCAGTAAAGATTATGTGGCCAGGATCCTGGTCTGCGGACTGGTTCATTTGAATTTTTCTCTTTCAAGCGCCCTTTCGATGGCGGCGGCGGAAGAGATCAAACGGACCAGAAAGTATCTGATGATTATGGATACCATGATTACCATGTCACCTCTCCTGGGAATCTTCGGCACGGTCACCGGTATTATCAACTCCTTTGAACTTTTGGGAACAGCCGGCATAGAAAATCCCCAGGCAGTAACCGGCGGGATTGCCCAGGCATTAATCACCACCGCCGCCGGTCTGGCCATTGCCATCTTAACGCTCATCCCTTACAACTACTTTGTATCCAAAACCGAAGATGCCGTATCGGATATGGAGAAGTACGGAACCGATCTGGAGATCGTGTTCGAGAAGAACAAGGTGGTAGATAGCAATAAGTTGAGTGGGTAATAAGGATGAATCGGACATGAAAATCAAACAAGGTATTAAAAAACCGGCCCGCATTGAAATGATTCCCCTGATTGATGTGGTTTTTCTTCTCCTGGTTTTTTTTATCTATGCCATGCTTTCCATGGTGATTCACCGGGGAATTCCCGTGAATCTCCCCCATGCCGAATCGGCATTGACCGACAAGAAAGATTATATCTCTTTGAGCATTACCAGAGAGGGGAGGATATACCTGGATAAGCTGCCGGTTTCTCTCGAAGAGTTGAAACATCTCCTGGCTGGGAAAAAGAAGGTGAACCCCGATTGTAAGGTATTTATCAACGGAGACAAAAATACTTACTACGAAAAGGTAGTACAGGTACTGGATATGGTAAGGATCTCTGGTCTGACCAAGGTCTCCCTGGAGACGGAGTTTGAAGATTAGAATAAACAAAGATCTCTTGGTTGCTGCATTATTTGTCATTACTGTTCATGTTTGCCTGTTATTTTTTAATCCTCCGGGGTTAATTATCAAACCCCGGTTAGGGGGCGAAAGAAAGGCAATGGAAGTGTCTCTGGTAAAATCTCAAAGAGCAAAACCGTCCGTTCCGAAACCTCTTGTTAAGCCGAAAAAGGTTTTAAAAAAAAAACGTGTTAAGCCGAAAAAATCTCCGGTTCCTAAATTGATCACAAAGAAAAAGGTGGAAAAATTGATCAAGGAGGAGGAGAGAAAAAAGGAACCCGATTTCATTTCGGAGGAGAATAAGACCGAGCTGCTTGAGGAACACTTGGAGTCGGCAGCAGCAATTAAACCCGAAGGATCCGAAGAAGAATCCGAAACTGTTGAGGCGGTTGTAACAAAAGCGGTTCCCCGTTATCTGGAAAACCCCAAACCCACTTACCCCCGGGTTGCCCGGCGAAGAGGTCAGCAGGGAACGGTAATTTTGAAAGTGGAGGTGCTGGTAGATGGAAGCGCAGGGAGGGTGAAGCTGGAAAAAAGCTCCGGTTTTGCTGCCTTGGATGATGCGGCCAAGGAAACGGTGAATAATTGGCGTTTTTTTCCGGGAAAAATCGGAAATATTCCCACGGTTATGTGGGTAAGTATCCCCATTCGATTTGAATTGGGCTATCAGTAGCAAAGCAGGTGGCGATCAACAAAACTATGAATAAGAATATCTCTCTTTCCCCGGCATCAATCATGTCAACTCTTTTTTATAATACCGGTAATATTCAAGAACCTTTTTTATGTAATGGCGGGTGGCCTTAAAGGGAGGAATCCCCCCATGCTTTCTAACCTTTTCGCTTCCGGCATGATAGGCTGCCAATGCCAAATTGGTATCACCCTCAAACCTGGCCAGGAGTTTTTTAAAGTATCTTACGCCGGCATCAATGTTATGCTCCGGGTTGAATACATCTTCCACCTCCATTTCGGAAGCGGTCAGGGGCATCAACTGCATGAGACCTTTGGCCCCCTTTTTGGAAACGGCCCGGGGATTATATTGGGATTCTGCCAGAATGATGGCCTTTATCAAGGCGGGGTCAATTTTATATTGATTAGCTGCCTTGAGGATAATCGGATGAAACAGATGTTCCGCGGTTTTAACTCGATTTAATAAAATAAAATCTTTAATACTGAGGTTGGGGGAGGATTTGCCCTGCAGGCGTGAAGATGCATTTGTTTCAGAAATTGCCGATTTTTTATTTAAAAGCCGTCTGCTTTTTTCCCCATTTTTGGTGGTGACGGTAAACATAACTACTAAAAGAAATATGACCGACGTTAATAATAGCCAGCCGAGCGGATTTTCCAAAGACATATTTTTGGGTATTCCTTTTCTCATTTCCACCACGCATAATGTTTATGTTGTTTAAAAAAACCAACTTTGATCGACTGTAAACAGGGAAAGGCAGTCCGAAAAGGCACCTGAGATAAATCACCAATTAATTTTTAAGCACATATTATGCCAAATAACCACTAAAGGCATTTTTCGTGGTATGTGCCTAATATAACTGATGTTATTATGATAGATGAAAAAATATCAAATTGGGAGAATGACCAAAATATTTCCACTTTTAGGAAATAAATTATCCAAAATTGGAAAACACCTGGTATTTATCCAGTCTATTTGCCTGATAAATTTTTTA
>DAOWNY010000052.1 GCA_030642325.1 Deltaproteobacteria bacterium | reverse complement strand
TCTGCCGTTTGAAGATTTTTCGGAAAGCATTTTAAAAGCAAAAAAAGAGACAGCAGGGATGACAGTGGAAAAAAAGCTGATTTATCTTACAAAACGGACCAAAACCAGACCGACAGGCACGGATAATCCGAAAGTGGAAGAAGCCTTAAACAGCCTTATAATCAGTTCTCAGCAATTTGGTAATAACAGTTCCGATTTTTTTACCACGGTTTCTCTTAAACGTGATCCCGATACCTACGACGCTAAGACCGAAAAGGTTAGCTTGATGACTATGCACGCCGCCAAGGGTCTGGAGTTCCCTGTGGTTTTTATTGCAGGCTGCGAAAGGGGCCTTATCCCTTACCAGGGGTCGGTCTCCGGGTATAGCGACCAAAATGAAGAAAGAAGACTTTTTTATGTTGCCCTTACCCGTGCAAAGGAACAACTTTATTTGACCTGGACAAAAAACCGGAGAATTTACGGAAAGCCGGTCAAGAGGGAACTTTCTCCTTTTGTGGAGGACATAGAAAAAAAATTGAGAAGGCATGAAAAACCGACGGCAAAGAAGATGAAGGGCAAGACTTGCGATCAACTTAAATTATTTTAAAAGATGATTATGGCGAGTTAGCGCCGGCCAAAATCAGAAAGCGGGGTAATCACAGGTAATGAACAAATTGAGCAATGAATCCATCAGTCTTTGTCAGCCGGATAAAACCAAGTCCTGCGGGGCTTGTTGCGGACTTTATAATTACTTATGGGGTGACCGGAAAAGTTTAAAGGAAAAATTGCTGATCCGAACCGAGCTTTATCGCTCCCTTAAGGGGGATGAGGAAGGCTCTGTTGAAAATTATTCCCGGATTATCAAAGCAAAAGAACCCAGGGAAAAGCTTTATGAGGTGATATACAATTGCGAGTTTTTAGGATTTGTTGATGATGAAAACAAGAAAGTAGGATGCCTTCTTCATCCCGCCCTTAACAGAGGAAAAGATTTGCGCTATCACTCCTTTTACGGCCAAACTCTCTGCCGGGATCATTTTTGTCCCAGCTATCAACATCTAACCGGTCAGGAAAAGGAGCTGGTAGTCTTGATTATCGATGACTGGTACCTCTACGGTCAAATCATCACCGATATTGATATTGTAAAATCCTTTTTTAAAGAAGTGTCCGATATGGCAGGTGAGACGGTGAGCCCTGATCTTGTCCGTTTTTCTCCAAAACTGAAGGATATCGGTTTCCGATTTTTTTCCTTAAAAGTTCGCTGGCCTTTTAAGGATGATCGGAAACGACGTTTTGGAAAATATTTTTTTGAGGGATGGGAATACCGGTTGGACAAAATAGACTACCAATCCATAGGATCGCAACCCTCCAGATACCATCAGATTTTTCTCAGTCTTTCCTCCAGTTTTAGAAATTCATGGGAGCTCAGGGAGGCAGAAAGACAGGTAGAAAAGTTTATAAACGACTTCAGCAGGGAGTATATAAAACTAACCGGGAAAAGATAATTGTAACTACTCGGAATCCAGGAGCCAGCCTCCTTAATTAGCTACAAATTTCTTGTCGATAAAGGGTTAAAAAACCAAAAAGAGATGCAGCGACAATATTACCAGTCCCCCGGTCAGCAGGCCACCCGACCATTTCAACATATTAACCATCTTTTCCGATAATGTGGGATTAGCTTCAGAATAATTGGCCGAAGAGACTACCCAGAAATAGATCAAAAAAAGAATAAGACCGATTAAAATCATGCCCATAAAAATAAGGGCGTCCCATGTTTCCTGAGCCAGGCAAAAAATGCAGTGATGGAAAGGTAGGTGCAGAAAGAGGGGGCTGAGTTTGGTATGGAGGGCCAGAATAAATACCCCAAAAACCAGGATGATTAAGAGCGTTTCCAAACCCATGAGCGGTTTATTGCCAAACCACCATCCCCGTTCCGAGTGCTTACTTTTTTTTTGGGCAATGAAAAAATATCCCATTTCTACCAGAATGAAAATAGTCAAAACATAAAATATAATAAGCCAGATATAGGTAGACTGGGAAACAATTTGGGGGATATTTTCCCTGGGAACATCAAAGAGGGAGGTGCAGCAGGATACCTGGCGGGGAGGAGCTGAAAAGAAGAAGGAGACGTCTAGAATCGTTTCCAAAAGGATCAAGACGCCCAGGGGGGCAAGAAAGATCAGTTTTTGTTTCATGAAGGGCTGGGTTACCATCTGACGGTCCAAAAAATTTAAGATCAACCAGTAACCATAGAGGGCGGGCAGCACCAGTTTAAGTCCACTTGCCAGATAGGAGAAGGGAGAATTTATATTGTGGACCCCCACCAGACACATGGCGCCTGGAATTGAAATGATCATGCTGTGAAGGGTCCAGAACCACAAGGGAATCATTAAGATTCTTAATAAAAATCCGAGGGACACCACGGTAATGATCAGATAGACCTGTTTTTCCAGGCGGTACTGCTCTTCCGCCTGATTATTGATATCCCACTTTTTTCCGATGCCAAAGCCATAAAATGCCGCACTAAGACCGATGACAAGCGAAAAAATTGAGCAGACCAGATAAGTTATGATGTAGCTGTTGAGTATCATAAATTCATGTTACCATCAGTTATCTTGGCTATATTACCCGATTGGAAAGAAACAGTGCGGTCCCCCAGCCTGGAGAGGAGAGTTTTAGGATCGTGAAATGAGGTAATGATCGTTTTACCTTTTTTTTTCAGTTCTGCCAGGATATCCATAACAATATTGACGTTTACCATATCGATGTTGGAGAGAGGCTCATCGGCCAATATTATTTCAGGGTCATTTATCAGGGCGCGGACGATTGCCGCCCGCTGTTGCTCTCCTCCGCTTAACTCATTGGCCATGAAATCGGCCCTGGTCTCCAGATTCAACTCTTCTAAAAGTTTCATTGCCCTGGCCTTCCTCTTTTTTTCCGAGATACCTGTGGGCAGGAGGGGGAGGGTAACATTTTCCCAGGTTGAGTACCCTGAAAGAAGGTTAAATTGCTGAAAAATAAAGCCCATCTTTTTTCTTCTGAGGGCCGATAGAAAATGGTCCGGAAAATGAGATACTTCTTGATCTGCCAACCGGAAGCTTCCTTTCGTGATCCTGGTCAAACAACCGATGATATTTAAGAGGGTGGTTTTACCCGATCCGGAGGGGCCGACCAGCAGTATGAACTCCCCCTTTTTTATTTCCAGAGAAATATTGTTAAGTGCCCGGACCATTACTTTGCCCGATTGGTAGGTTTTGGTTATATTTGTAAGCTTAATCATTTTTACTCCGGGAAATCAGTTAACTTCTGATCGCTTCGTCCGGATCGATTATCCCTGCCAACCATGCGGGGATGGCACTGACTACCATCATCGGCAGGACCCCCAGGACAAAAAGAAGAATTATTGATTGAAGATCGCAATGGACCGGGACGGGAAATTTGGGATAAATACTGGCACACCCGAGACAATAGCCCGATATTCCCGGAGTGCCCATAAGGGCATAGACAAAGCCGGCAAGGATACCGATTGATGTCCCGGTAATTCCCAGAATCAGGCTTTCCATCATTTCCATTTCAATAATCTCCCCTGTCTGCCACCCCATTGCCTTGAGTATCCCGATCTCCTGGCTGACGTCCACGCTGATGTGAGAAGATTGAGCCCAGATCAAGAGGAGGACCCCCACCAGCAATATCAGCCACATGGCCTGAAAGGTTCCTCCCCGGCGGGAAAAGGCCTCTATGACCAAATTGGTCAAGGCCTTGCTGGTCAATACCCTGGTATTATTAAAAAGGCGGGTAATGTCCCAGGCTACCTGGTCAGCGTTTTCAGGGTGATCGGTATAGACCAGCAGGTCGGATGCCTCATTTTTATTGTAACCGAAAAATGAACGGGCGTCTGCAAGGGAGACAACAATCAGATCGGTGCTGTAAACCTGAACAGCTGAATTGAAAATTCCCACCACCTCAAATTCCCCCTTATTCCCCAGGGTATCTTCAATCTTAATTTTATCGCCTACCTCTGCCTCAAAACTGTAGGCCACCCCATTTCCCAGAACTGCTTTCTTCCGGTCCCCCGGGGCCAGAAAAGAACCACTCTCCATCGTCCATGGTATTTTTTCGCTGTAATCCAGGTGAGCAAAATCTAATCCCATCAAGGTATAGCTTACATCGGTATCATTTATCTTGATGGGCAGGTATCCCCACACCCTGGGCACTACGGTTTTTACTTGGGTAATTTTGCTGATTCGTTCCTTGATTGCGAGGGAGATTTTTCCTACCCGACCCGCCTCGATCCCCTGAACGGTAACATCGGGCAGAAAATTTCGGGCAGTGCCTGCCTCCTTGATAAATCCTCCCCTGGTAAACATCATGAAGGAAGAGGCAGCCATAATGAGGGCTAGAGGCACCATGACGGCAAGAGATTTTGCCCGGTAACGGCGCAGGTTGCCGGCGGCCATCAGCCAGAGATTGATATGCATGGCAATGTTCATGGTTTTTTTTGGATCACCGTAATTTTATAAAGGTTTTCGGAAATAACCCGGGGGGGCATCACCACGTCACAGTCGGAATGAAAACAGAATCCACCGGGGATATCACTGCGCCGGGCGTAGATTCCTTCCGAAAGATTTCTGGATGTACAACACTGGGCAATGATGGGAATTGCCGGACCCCCCAAACACTTCAGAACCGCCATTCTCATTTGAGTATCCCGTGAATAGAGTAAATTGTTTGAAAAAAAGTTGTTATAGAGATATAAAGAGATGAAAACAGTAATTATGAATATTATCCTTCGTAAATTTTTTTCTTTAAACAGTTGGAGCATAATTTTTCAGGTAAATGACTTAAGAAACCGTTAAGATTAAGAAAGTGTTATTCAATTGACAACCGACAATGTAAAAAATAAAGTATTTGGTCAAGGTTGGCAGTTTCTCAGTTAACCGTTCATTAAAACAGAAGGGAAAATGAGGTTGGCTGAACTGAGAACTCAAGTTTAGATTGCATGTGAAGTTAAAATATTTTCTGAAAAAATTCAAAGGTTTAAGTTTCTGATTAAAATGCTTGTAAGTGCTGCATAATTCAATAAAAAAACAGTGAACCGTGAACTGATAACCGTGAACGGTTAGAAAATAAATTCGTAAGCGATCTTTATTGTCTCCATTGTCGCCAGGCAATAAAACAGCCAAGCATAAGAAGTCCTATCCCCATGCCGACCAGTTTCAATGCCTCAGGCCAGAGAATCGAAAAACCATTGCCCTTTTGAAAAATACCATTGGCTGCAATCATAAAATGAGTCATGGGAAAAATTTGAGCTACCTTCTGTAAAGCCGGCGGCATATTTTCCAACGGCGTCATAACCCCTCCCAAAAAGAGGTTGGGGAATACTGTCGCCACCGATAAGAGGATCGCCTGCAGCATATTTTGACAGATACAGCCGATGAGGATACCGATTCCGGTGGTACCAATCAGGAAGAATCCCATAAAAGCAAAAAAAGTAAGGGGATTTCCCCGACATGGAACATTAAACCAGAATACAGTAATAAAGGAGAAGACGGTGGCGATCAAACCGATGGTAAGCGGGGCAACTGTTTTTGCCAGCAATAACTCCCAGGAATGGGTGGGGGTAACCAGGATCTGGTCGATTGTTCCCCGCTCTTTTTCTCTAACCAAAGCGGTTGAGGAAAGAATTAACCCCCCGATCAGACCGGCAATGACAATGTGAAAGATCACAACATAGTATACGCTCTTCATCTTCTGATTATAGAGCGTCCTTATCCGGCTGTCCACCCCCGGCAGGCGAGAAATCACAATTCCCTGGTTACGCAGTCTTTCCAGGATAATTTCTTGATTTAAAGCGCCGATTATGCGGGCTGCAAAGCCAACCCCCTGTCCGGCCTGATTGGCATCGCTGCCGTCAGTGATAAACTGGAGAGGGGCAGGTCTCCCTTCAGCTAAATTACGGGTAAATTCCGGCGGGATGATTAAGCCAACCCTCGCCTTGCCGCTATCCAGCCTTTTTTTTACACCCTCGGTTGAGGTGGCATATAAATCCAGATCAAAATATTCGGTGGATAAAAATTTTTGCACCAAATCGCGGCTGGTCACACTTCGATTCATATCATAGATGACGGTCTTGAGGTGTTCTGCATCAAAGAGAAAGCAATATCCGCACAAAATAATACAGGCGGTAAAAAAGTAGAGAATAAGCCCCATGGCCACCGGATCACGATAGAAATGAATAAACTCTTTTTTGATCAATCCCAAAAGACGTGTCATTGTTCAGCCTGTTTTATTAAAGATAAAAGATGGCCCCGGCCTTTTTGTATCTAGATTTTCTTATTTTTTACCCGCCAGGCACAGATTGAAAAAACGGCAATGCAATAGACTACCAGGGAAAGGGCATCTTCCCAATAGGATTGGATATTTGAACCCTTCAGAATTTGTGCTCGACAAATTCCCGTATAAAATCTGCCCGGAAAGAGACATGAATAGAAACGCCACCCCTGGGGACTGTTTTCTATGGGAGCAATGGTATCACCAAAAATGAAAGCTGGCATCAGGGTAAAAACAATCCCAAACAAGAGGGCGGTGAGTTGACTTCTGGTTAAAGTGGAAATGAAAAATCCGATGGCAACAGTAGCGAAAATCATAAGAAATGTAGCAAGTAAAAGGACGAATATGCTTCCCCGAAAAGGGAGACCAAACCACCATAATCCAATCGCGATCACCATAAAAAAATCGAGAGTAAGAAAAATTACGTAAGGGGTCATCTTGCCGGCAATGTACTCATAGGATTTGATTGGTGAAGCAAAGATCTGCTGGATGGAACCGGATTCCTTCTCTCTTACAATGGCAAGGGCGGATAACATGGGAACAAAGCCCATAATCGCCAGGCTGAATGCCCCGGTAATTATAAAGGTAAAATCCCGGAGAGATTGATTGTACCAAAATCGGGGAGTAAGGACAATGGGTTTTATATCAACCACCATCCCGTTTTTTTTGAAAAAATTGTCTGTTATTTTTTCGGAATATGATGCATTTATGGCGCTCAGGTAATTGATGATGAAATGGGCACTGGTTATTTCGGATCCATCTACCAAAGCCTGGATACTGGCGGGGATATATTGTTTGACCTTTCGGGAGAAGCCGGCAGGAATAATGATTGCGCATCGAGTTTTCCCCCGGGCCAGCAGTTTTTTTGCCTGGTCATAGTCAGCCAGGTAAAATTTGATACGAAAATAGGAAGTATTATCAATTGCCTCAAGATAATTTTTGCTCTCCCGGCTTTGATCCATATCAACAACCGCCAAAGGCATCTCCTTCAGTTCGAAGCAGATGGTATAACCGGATAAAAAAAGCAGGAATACCGGCATAAATAGTGAAATGATAAGACTCAAGGGGTCCCGCAGAATATGATAAAACTCCGCCCTCATCACTGTAAGGATTCTTTTGCCGATCATTTTTACCCCCCCATCATTAGAAATTTCACCGGGGTGAGGATAATTTAACAAATAAGAAATAGACCGGAACCTGGAAGATGGTTGCCAAATGGTAACTCTACTCAGAATTCAGCCTTTCTTCTCCGGTACGGCAGGCAGGGAACCGGAATATGGAATAGAAAGAAGAAGCATGTGCCTCCGGTAACCTGCTGACTTCTTCAGGCTGATACATCAACCGTGAAGTATCACCATAACGGCTGGGATCACCTGCCCTCAAAAGCTTACGGCTTTTGAGGGCAGGTGATCCCGTTGTTTGGGCGAAAATGCCCCATGTCAGGGGCTGACACCATTGCTGCTCCTAAACGATTCTATCTGCATGACTTTTTTGTGTGTATATATTTACTTTTGAAATATATGCGGCCCAAACAGTTCTTCTCTTTCATCTTCCTGTTGTTTAAACCATTGCTGTAACTTATTTTTGTCTCTAATAATCTCTTTATCACACTTATTTATCTTCAATTTTCTACAAAGTGAGGCTAGCTTGACCTCTTCAGAACTAAGATTGCGAAGATATTCGTGTATATCTTTATGTTGTTCTATTATTAAACTATTCTCTACTCTTGCACGGTTAAACTTCCTCAAAATCTCTTTTCGACATACTTCGTAGCTAGTTTCATCATTAACACTACTGATAAAATTTCCTACTGCTTCATAAACAGCTAGCATTTCGCTTGGAGGTGAATACAGTGGCATAATCTCTCTCCTATCCTAGTGCTGCTTGGCATAAGTTTTCTTTTCATTTTTTCATTGATACTCATCGCCTTAATTATTAACAGTATTTTACTATACTAACCACCTCCGTTCCTTTGGATCATATTGTCTATTCTGTTTCGGCAAGGGATCCTGCTTTTTTTCTCGTCGGACTCGCGGCCTAACAAAGATCTTTTGCCGGAATTAAATAGTAACGACATTTTAATGCTGCTGATCGCCTGCCACCACGTGATAAATGAAAACGTCCTCCAGGGCCGGCTTAATTCTGTTTATTTCTTCTACTCTTACGCCGGCTGCCCCCAGTTCCTCTTTACTGAGATCGGTTTCCCGATTTTCAGTCAAG
The DNA here is from genome assembly GCA_030642325.1 of Deltaproteobacteria bacterium. Lineage (GTDB taxonomy): Bacteria > Desulfobacterota > DAOWNY01 > DAOWNY01 > DAOWNY01 > DAOWNY01. The sequence goes on along the minus strand of DAOWNY010000052.1, from coordinate 1,266 downwards.
ATGTGAATTTTATTACCAAACAGGGAAGCCTGGAGTATGAAATCGAGAGAGAGCAGTTTATGGTAAGATGCCAGCACCGGGGAGGAGGATATTTCGTAAAAATTTACCGTCAGGTTTTCTTTCAATTTTTCGGGGGTTCCAAGTGCAACCAGATTCCCCCCGTTTATTAAGCCGAGGACATTGCAGCGTTCCGCCTCGTCCATGAAGTGGGTGGTGACAATGGTGGTAATCCCCTCTTCCGAAAGGCGATAGATGATATCCCAGAATTCTATTCGGGCCGCCGGATCAACACCGGAAGTCGGTTCATCTAAAAAAAGCACTGAAGGTTGATGCATGACTGCGCAGCCGAGCGCAAGCTTCTGCTTCCATCCCCCGGAAAGCTCGCTGGCCAGGTACCCCTCCTTACCCTTTAATCCGGCAAGCTCTTCAATTACCCAACTTTTTTTTAAAATTTTGTCTTTCTTGCCGAGTCCGTAAATGCTTGCGTAAAAATCGAGATTCTGTCCCACGGTGAGATCGGGGTAGAGGGAAAAGAGTTGGGACATATAACCGATCCTCTTCTTTACCCTGCGAAACTGGGTGATAATATCATGGCCCGCCACTATTGCACTGCCGGAAGTCGGAGGCAGAATACCGCACAGCATTTTTATTGTGGTAGTCTTGCCCGCCCCGTTGGGGCCGAGAAAACCAAAAACGGTCCCCGTCTTCACCTCAAAACTGATCCCGTTTACAGCGGTAAAATTTCCAAACTGCTTCCTGATTTCGGAGACCTCAATGGCTTTTTCACCCAACTGTGGAATATTAAAGGGTATCCATTTTTTGTTACCTCGGTTTTTTCCGGAAGCTTGAAGAAAAGAGAGGAAAACATCATCCATATTGGGACTGACTTCCCTGCAGTCCTCAACTTTAATCCCTTTATCCGTAAGATTTGTTTCTATTTTGGGCAGTTCCGCCGCCGGTTCGTCGAGAAACACCCGGATCCTGTCACCATATACCTGGCCGACAAGGTAAAGTTCGTCCCGCAGTATTTTAAATGCTTGGTTGATCTTATCCGGTTTGAAGCAACCGATTTTTTTTTTGATCAATCCCTTTAAATTTGCCGGGGTTCCGCAGGCAATGATCTCTCCTTCCTGCATGAGGGCAACCTGATGACATCTTTCTGCTTCATCCATGTACGGGGTTGAGATGATTATCGTAATTCCCTCAAGAATAAATTCATAGAGAATTTTCCAGAATTCACTGCGGGAGAGGGGATCGACCGCGGTG
>DAOWNY010000093.1 GCA_030642325.1 Deltaproteobacteria bacterium | reverse complement strand
ATTGAATGAAGTATTTATTAAGTATATTTCTACCGGAAAACCTTTTGTAATCCTTAAAGCAGCTGCAAGTCTGGATGGGAAGACTGCTACTTGCAAAGGAGATTCCCGATGGATTTCCAATGAATTCTCCAGAAACATGGTTCATCAATTGAGGAATCAGGTTGACGGAATCATGGTTGGAATAGAAACTGTAATAAAAGATGATCCTTTGTTAACAACTCGTTTGAAGAAGGGCAAGGGAAAAGATCCCATCAGGATCATTGTGGACACTCATCTTAGAATTTCTTCGCAGGCAAAGGTATTTAATCCCGATTCGGAAGCGAAAACAATTGTTGCCGTCGGCGAACCACTGCAAAAAAATAACGTCGGAATGATTGAGGAGGCAGGGGGGATTATTCTTCCGGTTAAAACAGAGAATAACCAAATAGATTTAGCAGCATTGATGGCAGCACTGGGAAAGATGGAAATTACCAGTGTTATGATAGAGGGAGGGGCAAGGATTAATGCCTCTGCCCTCCGGGATAAAATTATCGATAAAATCCTGATTTTCTTTTCACCCAGAATCATTGGGGGATCAGAAGCGTCGGGGATTTTTGGCGGCGAGGGGATAGCAAGCCTTAAAGAATCAACTGCATTAAGGAATTTGCATGTCAGAAGGCTTCGGGGCGATTTTTTAATGGAAGGTTACTTAAAAAATTAGATAAATTATGTTTACAGGTTTGATCGAGGATTTGGGGACAATCAGGGAGATCGGCAGGAAAAACGGTTCTTTCGTGATAAAGGTAGACACCGATTTGGATCTGAGTGATTCAAAGATTGGGGACAGCATTTCCATAAGCGGAATTTGTCTGACCGTAGTTGATCTGGGAAAGAACTCCTTTTCCTTCGATGTTTCACCTGAAACGATGTCAAGAACCCTCTTAAAAAATCTTGGTCGAGGAGATAAGGTCAATCTTGAGAGGGCCATGAAGTTAAATGACAGATTTGGCGGGCATATTGTCTCCGGGCATATTGATGGGACAGGAACCATCCTGAATAAGACTGAAGAAGGAAATTCCATCAAAATCGAGATAGAAGTGGCAACGGGTTTATCCAGATATATAGTGGAAAAGGGTTCGGTGGCGGTTGATGGGGTCAGCATGACGGTCAATGGGTGCCGGGAAGGTTCCTTTACCATTAATGTCATCCCCCACACTGCCGAACACACCACCTTAATTTTAAAAAAAATGGGGGATAAGATCAATGTCGAGACGGATCTTATCGGAAAGTATGTAGAAAAAATTCTGAATCAAACCGGGGTGGTTGACAACAGTCAAAAAAAGGATATTGATTATAAATTTTTGGAAGAGAGCGGTTTTATTTAACAGCAAAGCACGTATATAGAAATTTTTCTCATCATAAATTTTTATATAAATAAGGGAACGTAACTACCCAGGCAAGATGGACTTAAGGGCCGAAGGGTGAAGGTAAAAAAGCAGCGGAGCAGCTGTTTTTTCCTTCAGTCCCCGGTTTTTACCTAAACACCCGGGCAATTTTAATATTAGTTCCTTAAAGGAGAAAGTAGTGTTGATTAATACAATCCCCGAGGCGATTTCAGATATCAAGCAGGGGAAAATGGTAATTCTCATTGACGACGGAAAGAGCGAGAATGCCGGATTGTTGACGATGGCTGCCCGAAAAGTGACCCCCGATGCAATCAACTTTATGGCGAAGCATGCAAGGGGGCTGATATGCATTTCTCTTACCCCAAAGAGGCTGGAAGAGCTGCAAATTCCTTCGATGGTTACAGGCGGCTCTTCTCCCAACCGTCCGGATTTTGCCGTTTCAATTGAGGCAAAGAAAGGGGTAACCACGGGAATATCGGCTGCCGATCGGGCCACCACCATTTTGACGGCAGTGGACGATGAAACCAAGCCGAGTGATATTGCTCGACCGGGTCATATTTTTCCGCTTCGATCAAAAGAAGGGGGGGTGTTAATCAGGGCCGGGCACACTGAGGCTTCCTCGGATTTGTCCAAGCTGGCGGGGCTTAAGCCGATGGGTGTTCTCTGCGGAATCATGAACGATGAGGGTGAGATGGCCAGAATGTCTGAACTGGAGATTTTTGCCGAACAACATAATCTTAAAATAATTACCATAGCCGACTTGATCGAATACCGAATGCAAAATGAATTGTTGGTGGAAAAAATTGTTATCACTGATCTTCCTACAATTTATGGGCAGGAGTTCAAGGTAATCGGCTATAAAAATGTTATTAATAATAATATCCACTTGGCCCTGATAAAGGGAGAAATCAGTTCCGATGAGAAGATATTGGTCAGGGTTCATTCCCAATGTCTGCCCGGTGACGTTTTTGGTTCTGAGATCTGTAATTGCGGTGATAAATTGCATAAAGCAATGGATATGGTAAGGAGGGAAGGAAGGGGAATAATAGTCTACATTCACAGGGAAAGTAAGGATAGAAATCTGGTTAATGATTTGCTTAATTATTCTCTTAAAGATCATAAGACGAACGAGGAGTTAAATTCCAAGGTTGACCTTAAGGATTACGGTATCGGCGCCCAAATCCTGGTGGATCTGGGGGTAAGGCAGGTGAGACTTATGACCAATGATCCGAAAAGAATCATCGGACTGCAGGGATACGGGCTCACCATAAGCGAAATAGTGCCGATTGAAATTGATTTATCGAAAAAAAATAAGTAATACCTGAATTGAGCGCTTAGCCTTTAGCAGTTAGCTATTAGCCAAAATGATCACAGGATGTTTCGCTATTACAAAATTTCACCCATTGGGTGTTTATTTCAAGCTGGCGCAATACCTCGGTTTTATAAAAGCTAAACGTTTGTGTGCCGGCAGCTAATTGCTCAACTTAGGTAATAATATGTAAGGCCCTGCCTGATAATTGGGGAGGAAAAAGGGGGAGAAGTATGATTGGAAAAATAGAAGGAAAAATATCTGCTGAAGGTTTAAAATTCGCCATCGTTCTCAGTAGATTTAATGATTTTATCGGTAATAGACTGTTGGAGGGGGCGGTGGATGCCCTTGTGAGAAATGGGGCATCTGAAGAAGATATTGAAGTGGCAAGGGTTCCAGGGGCTTTTGAGATTCCCGCCACCGCCCGCAAGCTGGCCGGCAAAAAAACATATGATGCCATCATATGTTTGGGGGCGGTAATTAGGGGGGCAACTCCCCACTTCGATTATGTCAGTTCGGAAGTTTCCAAGGGAGTGGCAAAAATTTCTCTGGAAGTTGATATTCCCGTAATTTTTGGTGTGCTCACCACCGACAATATAGAGCAAGCCATTGAGAGGGCGGGAACCAAGGGTGGTAATAAAGGTTGGGATGCCTCCATATCCGCCATTGAGATGGCTAATCTTTATAAAGAAATTGAGGGCAGAGGATGACGGACATGGATTTTCGCCTTCGCTGAAATGACGAAATGTGAGTTCTCAATAGCCACTGGATATGTATCCGGAAAATTGGTCTGCGATGAGGTTGCCCCGATTTATTGAGTAGACAGATACAATTAAAGGAAGAAGGCAGCAAAGAGGGAAGCGTGCGGTAGGGAAAAAGTAAGCTGATTAAACAGATTATTGATGCTGATAGCTTAATTAACCGGTTGGATAAAACAGGAACCCCGGACGGTTTTTGCAAAATACGTTGATAATTCCCCAAAAATCTGTATTTTTGGGGATAATTTTTTGGGAGTTGATACTATTGTGGGTACCAGAAGGCATTCAAGGGAACTTGCACTTCAGTTTCTATACCAGATTGACATTACAGGGGATGACTATAAAACCGCATTAGATTTTTTTTGGCAGAATTTCAAAGTTACCGATGAGGTGAGAAAATTTTCCAACCAATTAATAGATGGCATTTTTCTTCATCAAAAAGATAATGATAGCCTTATTGAAAAATTTTCGGACAACTGGCGTTTGCATAGAATAGCCAAGGTCGATCTAAATATTTTAAGGATCGCGGTATTTGAACTTGCCCATTGCCCTGAAATTCCCCCTAAAGTTACTCTCAATGAAGCTATTGAATTGGCTAAAAAATATGGCTCCCGGGATTCCAGTTCTTTTATTAACGGCGTTTTGGACAGGATCAATTTAATGTTGCAAAAAAATGGAATAATTATCTCAAAGGGACATGATGCCGGTTCAGTAGACCCATTTAAGGCTGAAAAATATTCGTAGAACTTACAGTAACCGTTCACCGGAGGTAAAATTTTTCAAGCTGTGCGTTTAGCCTTTAGCAGATTGCTATTAGCCAAAATGATCACAGGATGTTTCGCTATTACAAACTTTCACCCATTGGGTGTTTATTTCAAGCTTATGTAATACCTCGGTTTTATAAAAGCTAAACGCTTTTGAGCTGACAGCTGATCGCCCAACTTAGGTTGGTATCAGGTCGGCAAATCTAACGAGATCGAGCATGTTTCTTATCGTTATAAAAATCATTTCACTGAAAAAATCGTAAACCGTAAACGGTTACCATAATTACTACTACATTTTGTGGCTGAAAACTCTCCAAACAATTTCAAGCTGTGCGGTTAGCCTTTAGCAGATTGCTATTAGCCAAAATGATCACAGGATGTTTTGCTATTACAAATTTTCGCCCACTGGGTGTTATTTCCAGCTTGCGTAATACCTCGGTTTTATAAAAGCTAAACGCTGATTGCTGATAGCTGATCGCCCAACTTAGGTTGGTATCAGGTCGGCAAATGTAACGAGATCGAGCGGATGTTGAATGGTTTCATGCAAAAGCTAACATCTAATAGCTAATACCTGACCGCACAAGGTCGAACAATTTTGACGATACCGTCACTCTTTTATATCCCGTCAAAAAAAATAGCCGAACTATTACAATTAATGCAAGTAATTCAACGGAGAAAACAGGAAAGGCGTCTTCTCGCGGGGAGGTAAAAAATGAAGATTATTATTATCGGAGGAGGTGACGTTGGTCTTCATCTGGCCAGGAGGTTGTCACGGGAGAGCGAAGATGTAGTGGTCATTGAAAAAAATGAGAGCCAAATCAAACAGATCCTGGAGACCTCGGATGTCCAGGTGCTGCAGGGCAGTGGTAGTAGTCTTGGCATTTTGCGAGAAGCTGGGATTGAGCATGCCGAAATGGTCATAGCGGTTACTGATAGTGATGAAGTAAATATGATTGTCAGTTTAATCGCGGATACACAGGCTAATGTTCCGGTGAAAATTGCCCGCATAAGGAATCAGGAATATACAAAAGCCTCAGAAATTCTAGGAAAAGAACACCTTAATATCGATCTGGTAATTAATCCTGAATCTGAAGCAATTGAAAGCGTTGCCAAGCTCCTTGATATCCCGGGCGCAAATGAAGTAGTTGACTTTGCAGATGGTAAAGTACAGATGATCGGGGTAAGGGTAGATCATAATTCACCGATTGTGGGGAAAAAATTGTTAGATTTCAGAGGCGGGGAGTTTGAGGGAGAGTTTCTTGTGGCAGCAATTTCCCGCGGAAACAGAATCATCATTCCCCGGGGACAGGATACCGTATTTGCGGGGGACCTCTTATTTGCAATCACCGAACCCAATGAAATTCCAAGAGTTTTTCAGTTTGTAGGAAAAGAAGAGGAAACAACCAAAAGGGTTATCATTATGGGGGGAGGAAATATTGCGCTCAACCTTGCCCTCAAACTGGAGGAAAAAGGGGTTAACGCCAAGATAATCGAAGAAGACGAGGCCAGATGTTCCCAGTTTGCGGAAATACTTGATAAGGTGGTGGTGCTCCAGGGCAAGGGGACGGACAAGGACCTTTTAAAAGAAGAGGGAATAAAAGACCTGAGCTATTTTATTGCAGCGTCGGAAGACGAAGAAAAAAATGTACTGGTTTCTCTTCTGGCCAAAAGGCTGGGTGCAAGGAGGGTGATGGCCCTGACCCATGACATCACCTATCACCAGTTAATTTCTACCATCGGGATTGATGTGGTGATCAGTCCCACCTTTGCCGCGGTTAACTCTATTTTACGCTATGTCAGGAGGGGAAAGGTTATCTCAGTTGCCACCTTTCAGGAAGAAACAGCGGAAGCAATCGAAGTGGTTGCCCTTGAAACTTCCGATTTAGTGAATAAACCCCTAAGAAGCATTAGGTTTCCCAAGGGGGCGATCATCGGAGCGGTGGTTAGAAATGATGCTACCATAATTCCCACCGGCAATACCGTTATTTTACCCGGCGATCGGGTGATCATCGTGGCTATCCGACCGGCTATCCCTAAAGTTGAGAAGGCTCTTATGGTCAAACTGGAGTATTTTTAATGCGGATCGGATTCATCCTTTATATTTTGGGAGCGCTCATTTTTTCTCTGGGATCAACTATGATCTTCCCCCTGTTTTTTGCCTTATATTATGGGGAGGGAGATGCACGAGCCCTCGTTATTTCTTTCATGATTACCACACTAACCGGACTCATCCTTTTTTTAGGATTCAGAAGAACCAGGGGGGAAGAGATCAGTCACAAAGAGGGGTTTCTGATTGTTAGCCTGGGATGGATTTGTGCGGGTATTTTCGGGACTCTCCCCTATTTATTATCCGGCACTTTTACCTCCTTCATTGATTCTTTTTTTGAGGCCATATCCGGCTTTACCACCACCGGGGCAACTGTCCTTACCTCAATCGACGAACTTCCCCATGGAATACTGTTTTGGAGGAGTCTGACCCACTGGCTTGGGGGGATGGGCATAATACTTTTATCCATTGCCATACTTCCCCTCTTGGGAGTTGGAGGGATGCAGCTTTACAGAGCGGAGGTGCCGGGACCGGTTCATGATAAAATTAAGCCCCGGGTGGCGGAGATCGCAAAGACTTTATGGGGGGTATATATTCTGCTTTCCGCCATCCTGGTACTCCTGCTTCTCATGGGAGGGATGAGTTTTTTCGATTCTCTCTGCCATACCTTCGGCACCATGGCCACCGGGGGATTTTCAACAAGGGGGGCTAGTATCGGACATTTTGACAGCCTTTATTTTGATACTGTTATTACTGTTTTTATGCTTATCGCCGGGACCAACTTTGCTCTTCATTACAAGCTGCTCCTGGGAGATTATAAATCTTTTTGGAAAAATAGCGAATTTCGTTTATTCATCTCAGTGGCCATTGTGGCGACGGTATTGGTGACCATTAATTTAAAAATGAACGTCCCGGGAAGTTTTGCCCATTCATTCCGCTATGCCTCATT
>DAOWNY010000184.1 GCA_030642325.1 Deltaproteobacteria bacterium | reverse complement strand
GCATCAACTGACGCACCTTGCTTGTCTTTTTCCCTTTCTGCGGCGTTACGACTTCAGCTACATAGAAAGACTATGCGTCTTCAGTCGTGCCTTGCAGAAAGAAAAAAATACTGCGCAATCTTACGTCATTTGACACGTGACATAACACTAAATTAATTTTATTGGTACAATTTTTGCTTTCTCCCTTAAAGTATCCATGGGGATGTTTCTTTCTGCTCGATGCAAAATATTTTACAGGGATAACCGGCGGTAAGGTCTGTGCGCAAATAAGTTGTATAAAATTGCACAGGATTTTGGTTCGTATTCAAGGCGCATTTATGGGCGTATAACTTGCCTCTGCATGTAACTTTGACGCTCAAACACAAAGAAAACGGATCAAAAGACATAAAAAATGTGCAAGTTATTTGCGGGCAGACCCTTATTCCGAACAATAGGAGAAAGGAAATTGGGTAGAAAAAAATCAGCTTTTTCTCAAGAAAAGAATAAAGAAAAATTGTTGTTTGGCATCAGCAATAAGATGAAGGCCATTGATGATGTGATCAATCGGATTTCCGATACAGATGTCCCGGTGTTAATTAGTGGTGAAAGTGGGGTGGGCAAAGAATTGGTAGCCAATTCAATCCATTCACAATCTTTGAGGAAGAACAAGGCGCTGATTAAGGTAAATTGTGTGGCCCTTCCCGGTGAATTGCTGGAAAGCGAACTTTTTGGTTACGAGAGAGGAGCATTTACAAGTGCCTATCAGACCAAACCTGGGAGATTTGAATTTGCCCACGAAGGAACTATGTTTCTAGACGAGATAGGTGATATGCCGCAACCATTGCAGGCAAAATTGTTGAGGGTGCTCCAGGAGGGGGAATTTTTTCGTTTGGGAGGAAAAAATGAAATAAGGGTTGATACCAGAGTGATTGCAGCCACCAACCGTGAGTTGGAGGTGATGGTGAGGGATGGATTGTTCCGTGAAGATTTATTCCACCGTTTAAATGTGATAAGAATTCATATCCCTCCTTTGCGGGAAAGAAAAGAGGAGATACTCAGGCTGTTAACACATTTTCTAAAAAAATACAGCCGGGAATATAACCGGACAGTCAACAATTTGACGGAAGATAGTGAATCTAAGCTATTGGACTATACTTGGCCTGGCAATGTCAGGGAATTAGAAAATATTGCAAAAAAAATTGTTGTGCTGGGAGATGAAGAATCTGTTATAAGTGATCTCATTGAGAATAAAAATATTGAGGAAAATGATGCCGACGAAAAAAAACTTGAGGTGTATCGTTATGATGAGAGTTGTTCACTCAAGGAGATCGGTAAGAGAGCAGCTCTAGATGCCGAGAAGAAAGCGATTAAGACGATTTTGGAGCAAACTCGCTGGAATCGAAGCCATGCGGCAAAAATATTAAAGATAAGCTATAAGACATTGTTATATAAAATAAAGGAGTGCGGGCTGAATAAAGGTATTTGAGAAAAGAGAATAAAAGCATGAATTTAATGATAATTATGAGATGGAGACAGGGGGAATGATTGATGAGGGGATGGAGATATTAGACGGCAATTTTTTTGACTATTTAGTCAGATTGGAGGTCAATAGAGCGACGAGGTACCAAAATTTTGTGACCTTGCTTCTTATGGAACCCGATCAAGAGCTTGCAAGCGATAATGCCATGGACCCTTTTTCAAAAATATTAAGAAAAGGGTTCCGGGGCACCGATATCGTTGGCCGGGTAAATCATATGCAATTCAGAGTAATCCTGGTCAATTCCGACCTTCGTGACTCTTGTCTGGTGGGGGAGAGAATACGGGGCCAAATAGAAAAATATTCCTTTGGAAAAGGCAGGGAGATAACCGTCAGTCTTGGGGGAGCATGTTTCCCCAGCAATGTTACCAGCTGCCAGGATCTAATTTCGTTAGCTGAACGTATGTTGAAGCTAGCTAAGGAGAAGGGAGGAAACGTTGTCTGTTTTCCTTCAAAAAAGGAGGGGCCATGAAAATTCACTCTATTAATGCTGTCTTGGGGACGATAATCATCTTAATGTTGTTATCGGCTTGTACTAATCGTTCCGTAAAGACCGAAGAGACGTCATTAACGATTGGTAATGACCAGTATATACTGGGTTCTGAGGATGTAATTGAGGTATCGGTCTGGAAGGAGCCGGAGCTTTCCAAGGTGATTATGATCAGACCGGACGGGAAAATTTCATTACCTTTAATCGGCGATATCCAGGCGGCAGGATTAAGTGCTGAAAAGTTGACAGAAAACATTGTGAGTGCTTTGGAAGATTTTGTGGATAGTCCCACTGTTGCGGTGATTGTAGAGCAAATTAACAGTCTGAAAATATTTATACAGGGGGAGATTGCCAAGCCCGGAGTATTTTCCCTTAGAAGTAACACCACCTTGCTCCAGGCCATCTCTTTGGCTGGGGGATTTAACGAGTGGGCAAAGAAGGATGAAATTGCCATATTGAGAAAGGCGGGCGATAAATTAATTAGAATCCCCATTAATTATGAGAAGATTTTATCAGGAGAGGATTTAAGCCAGAACATCCTTCTGCAGCGGGGAGATACCATTATTGTTCCCTGAGCTTCAATTTTGGAGGAAAAATTATGGCCATTAAGGTTTTTTGTGGGGATAATAGTAATATTATTACTTGGTTTACCCTGCTTCCTATTGCAGGATTAATTTTGACCCTTTTGGTTCAACCGGTTAAAGCCTATGAGTTTGATTTTGGTTTTTCTACCTCTTTTTCAGAAGAATATGATGACAATATATTCCTGACTGAATCTAATGAAGAAGAAGATTTTATCACCTCCGTCACCCCCAGCTTTTCACTTGCCTGTTCGACCCAAAGCACTAATTTTGCCGCTAATTATCGGCCTAAGATTGAGTTTTATGCCGGCAATTCTGATGAAAATGAGACTCGTCACAACGGAAATTTTACCCTGGATTCACAGCTTACCCCCCGTCTCAGCTTCAGGATGATGGATACCCTAATATTTACCAATGCCCGGGATGTTGTCTGGGAGGGGGAGGGGGACAGGGAACATCATTTAAGATCCCGAAGCTATGCCAGCAATCAATTAAGCAACTATTTTAATTCCACCCTCTTTTACCAAATTTTTCACTCTACTTCATTGCGGGGGGGGGTCAGTTACAGGCTTGTGAGTTATGACCGGTCGGAAGAGGTGGACAGCGAAGAACTCGGCTGTACATTGGGAATTGATCACCAGTTAAGCAGGCGGGACACCATTTTTTTTAACTATCGCTATCGGAGAATGCTGTATGACGACGACAGACCCAATTGGGAGGAGAGAGATAATGACACCGATGTCCAGTCCGTAAGCATTGGAGAAACTCACCGATTTTTTCGGGAGTTGGTATCAACCATTGCGGTGGGCGTGTCGTTGATAGATGAAGAACATGAGGATAAAGAGACAGATTGGAATGCTCAGGCAAGCCTCGCCAAAGATTTTAAGACCGGAAACCTTATTTTTAGTTTCTCCCGAGACGTTTCTCCCGGTAGCGGGCAAGGGGGGACAACGGTCACAAGCATCGTCAGAGTAGGGGGAAGGAAGGCATTTACCAAACATCTCAGCGGTAATTTCAGTATTAATTTTACCGATGAAGAATCAATCTCCGGAGGTGGAATAGATAATGAAGACTGGGGTATGGTTCTGGGGTGTGATTATCAATACAGCCGGAGGTTGACCGGTGATCTTTCTTGCTCCTTTATTAAGCAGAATTCCAATGGTTCGGTGGGGGGAGATACCGACAATTACCGAGCGCGTGCTGGTATTAATTATAATATTTGCCCGAAGTGGAATGCCTTCTGTCATTATAACTATTATCAGCAAAATGCCCTGGATCATATTGAGACGGATGTTGAGAATAATGTTTTTCTTCTGGGAATTCGCATAGATTGGTTGTAAGTTGTCTGCCAATGTCATTAACGGAAAAATAGTTTATCTAACCTGATTTGAGCACTTAGCCTTTAGCAGTTAGTTATTAGCCAAAATGATCACAGGATGTTTTGAATATTACAAATTTTCACTCATTGGATGTTTATTTCAAGCTGCCGTAATATCTCGGTTTATCAAAGCTAAACGTTTGTGTGCTAACAGCTAATCGCTTATCTTAGGTCTAAGTATAGT
>DAOWNY010000110.1 GCA_030642325.1 Deltaproteobacteria bacterium | reverse complement strand
GGGTGGGTGCTAATCCGGCGATAATCGATAAAATATGTAAAGAACCGTCCGGGGATCAAGAAATCGTGCCCAAACAAACCGAATTCCCTGATCTGCTCATCCTTCTTGGGACCGCCCTGCTGATTTCTGCCCTTTCCCAGACCACTTCGCGCTATCTGCCCCAAAACACCTTTCTTACCGCTACATCCTGGACTATAATCATTGCTACCCTCGCCGGTATCTTTGGTGCCTTCACTAATCTGCAAAAATTGCCTGGTTCAAATCACCTTTCCCATGCCATGCTCTACCTGTTGGTTGCCCTGATCGCTTCCGGAGCTAACTTATCCCAACTGGCAAAGGCCCCGCTATATATCATATCCGGATTTGTTATCCTGGGGATCCACGCTCTCATAATGCTTATGGCTGCCAGAATTTTTAAATTCGACCTTTTCACCTGCGGGATAGCGAGCCTGGCAAATATCGGTGGCGTTGCCTCCGCTCCCATCCTTGCCGCGGCTTATTCAGAAGCTCTCATCCCCATCGGAGTCCTAATGGCGATGATGGGCTATGTGGTTGGCACCGGGGGAGGACTTGTAATCGGAAAAATTCTGTCGATAATGTAGATCGGCAAAACATTGGTGCCATAGAAATGACTATTTTTTGAGACAGATGAAGAATCCACGAATTTAAGGCACGTGTTAATTCGACTCGCAGATATTTTTTAATTCGATCAGATGATATGCGCTCTTCGTCCGGGGCGATATAAAAAACCCTCCGTAATTTCGTGCAAGACTTATTCAGTGAATCGCTTAAGCCGGTCTTTCTACGCGTTCATATCGTTTGCTAACCGTAAACCCTGGAACTTTGAATCTGAATAGATGTTGGGAATCTTCGCGAATTCACCTTAAAAGGCTCACTCATCCCCCCCCAATATCTATAATTCGGAAAGTTACCGGTTATAGCGTTTCTTTTTTGGCAAGCTCAGGAAGATATCTATGAAAATCAAAGCCCTTGGGGTAGGCCGCATTTATATTCCCCTCATAAAGCCATTTAAAACATCCATCCGCACCGTTGAATCAATCGGAGATGTGATCGTCCGTATCGAATCAGATACCGGTCTTGTCGGCTTCGGCGAGGCGCCTCCGACAGAAGCCATCACCGGCGATACAAAGAACGGCATCATTAGGACCATCAAAGATCATATCCACAGAGCGATCATTGGATTGGATCTTCAAAATCTGGAAGCCGTCCTGCAGGCAGTTGATCTTTCAATCACCGGAAATACAAGTTCCAAGGCAGCCGTAAATATCGCATTATATGACCTCTGGGGAAAAATGCTGGGTAAGCCGGTCTATCAGCTTCTGGGTGGATTTCGGAAAGAACTGATCACCGATATTACTATCAGTATTGACGAGCCTCAAACCATGGCGCGTGATTCCGCAGAGGCGGTAAAGGCCGGATATTCCACCCTTAAAATCAAAGTAGGAAGCGACTCGAATTACGACATTGAAAGAATACGTGCCATCCGCGAGGCAGTTGGTTTTGATGTAAAATTGCGCATTGATGCCAACCAGGCCTGGCACCCCCAAGAAGCGGTTCATATCCTGAGCGCCATGGAAAAGGCAGGACTCGATATTGAACTGGTCGAACAACCAACCCCCGCCCACGACTTGACAGGACTCCGATACGTTACTGAAAATATCTCTATCCCTGTGGTAGCTGATGAAAGTGTCTTTTCACCCCATGATGCCCTGGCCATTATGGAACGTCACGCCGCCGACATGATTAACATCAAACTGATGAAAACGGGTGGCCTTCATAAGGCACTGCAAATCTGCGCCCTTGCAGAGCTTTACGGGATGGAATGTATGATGGGGTGTATGCTTGAAGGAAAGGTGAGTGTTGCGGCTGCTGTTCACTTGGCCGCAGCTAAAAAAATAATTACCAAAATAGATCTCGACGGACCTTTGCTGTGCAAGGAAGATCCGACGGTAGGGGGACCGGAATTTACCGCTTCACGAATATTGCTGAACGAATCACCTGGATTTGGAATCATAGAAATCAGAGGGGTTGATTGGGATTAAATCAGCGCCCTTCGGGCGGGCTGTTAGCTGTGAGTGGTGAGCGCACACGGTCAGGAAACTAATTGATATAATTGATTAAAAATGGGGCTTCACAATTGCTGTCCCACATCAAATAACTATAATTGGAACAATGCAGCCCTTGAAACCCCGGATTTATCGCACAACATGGGGCATTTCCGCTATTTTAGTCTATTGAAAAATGCGACCGGTGCGGTTAGGTATTAGCTTTTGCATGAAACCATTCAAGATCCGCTTGATCTCGTTACATTTGCCGATCTAATTCCAGCTTAAGTTGAGCGATCAGCTATCGGCACACAAACGTTTAGCTTTTATAAAACCGAGGTATTACGGGAGCTTGAAATAACACCCAATCGGTAAAAATTTGTAATAGCAAAACAGCCTGTGATCATTTTGGCTAATAGCTGACTGCTAAAGGCTAACCGCACAGCTTGAAAAAATTCTGAAACAGTTATTGAGATGACACACCACTAGTCTGAAACTTAAGTTCAGACAAATTTTAATCTCAAAATTTTATATTCCTATGACGGTTAAATTACCACAAAAATCGTTATTAAAAAAAGGGTTGTATCATCCACAAGGAGCTTTTGCCGGAAAAGATGAACACAACCCCGGTTTAAACACCAATTTCTCCTGCTGTCTGGAGAATATAGCCTGTTACAAAACTCTTACCTTAATTTCACCGGATCTTCTTTTTTTGACTTTGGGAAGGATTACCGTCAAGATACCATCTTGATATCTTGACGCCATCCCTTCTGGGTCCACCTCCACCGGAATAGCAACAGAACGGGAAATACTTCCATAGTATTGCTCCAGATGGTAATAATTTTCATATTTAACCTCATCATCCCTTTTTCTTTCTCCTCTTATGGTAAGGGTATTTCCCAGGAGAGAGATGAGGAGGTCTTCCTTGTTTACCCCGGGAATTCCTGCTTTGATTATAATGTCTTCATCCTTTTCGTAAATATCCAGGGGCAAAAAGTGACCCGCAGTTTCTGAAGCAATCCTTTCTTTTTTAGCCGGGGGGACTCTTCTTTCAAAAAATTCATTAAAAATTTGATCCATCTCTCGTCTCAAGTCGGTAAACTCCCGAAAAGGACTCCATCTAATAATTTCCATGTAATTACCCTCCTTCTTTATTCTTCAGATTCGGTGTCTTCTTTCTTGCCGGTATCGAAATCCTTCATCCTATAGGCCAGATCTTCCAACTTCTTATCCACCAGATAATTGACGCTTCCTTTTTCATAGCCTCCATCTTCCCTTCTTTCTCCAGACTTACATCCGGTTAAGATCTCAATTCCCTGATCAATCGTCTTTATGGGGTAAATATGAAATTTATTTTCTTTAACCGCCTCAACCACATTTTTTTGCAACATGAGGTCCTCTATATTTTGCTGAGGAATCATCACTCCCTGGGTACCGGTGAGACCTTTGGCTTTACAAACACCATAGAAACCTTCGATTTTGTGGTTAACCCCTCCGATGGGCTGAATTTCCCCTTTTTGATTAACCGAACCGGTAACGGCAATCTCTTGTTTCAGAGGAAGCCCGGAAAGGCTGGAGAGAAGAGCATAAACTTCGGTGGATGAGGCGCTGTCTCCCTCTACACCCGAATAGGACTGCTCGAAACAGACACTGGCACTTAGGGTAAGGGGTTTATCCTGGGCATATTTTCCCCTAAGGTATCCGGTGAGTATCAACACCCCCTTATTATGGGTAGGCCCGCTCAAATCCGCCTCCCGCTCAATATTTATGATCCCTGCTTTACCCATGGAGGTATTGGCGGTAATCCGGGAAGGTTTTCCAAACATATAATCCCCCAGTTGATAAACAGAAAGTCCGTTGACCTGACCGATTACCATTCCTTCGCAATCAATCATAATGGTGCCTTCCTCAATCATTTCCTGAATTTTATCTTCGATAAGATTTACCCGGTTAATACTTTTTTCGATGGCCTTATCCACATGAGATTCGACCACATACTCACTTTTCTCCTTTTTAGCCCAGTAGTTGGCCTCTCTGAGGATATCGGCAATATGGTTAAATTTGGTGGAAATCTTTTTCTTTTTTCCTGCCTGTCTTACCCCAAACTCTATTATTGCAGCGATTCCGGTCTTGTCAAAAGGTTTTAAGCCTTCTTTATCACACACCTTTTTAATGAAGGCCGAGTATTGCTGTAGCGCCTCACCATTTTTCGGAGCAACAGAATCGAAGTCCCCTTTTATCTTGAAAATCTTCTGAAAATCCTCATCAAAATTATAAAGGAGGCGGTAGAGAAACTCATCGCCCACCAGAACTACCTTCACAGCAATATTAATGGATTCTGGTTTTAGGGCAGAACTACCGAAGATAAAAAGGGGATCATAGTTCTGGATCTCCATTTTCTCATTCTTGAGACTCCTTTTCAATCCTATCCATACCCCCGGTTCCAATAAGGCCTCCCGGGCATCAATGATCAGATAGCCACCGTTTGCTTTAAGGAACGAACCGGCCTTGATCTGCATAAAGTCGGTCCGCCAGACCCCTGCCCGGCCAATATTTCGCTCAATCATCCCGAAAAGGTTGCGATACGTGGGAGAGGTTTCGATAATCACCGGTGGCCCCTTGGCCTCGGAATTGTCGATGATTATATTTACTTGATATGTCCGAAACTTATCTTCCGGGGAAGGGAGGGAAACTCCGAGGACAGCCGGAAGTTGTTGTTCAGGTTTTTCCGCCATCTCCTTAAATCGGCCAATATTTTCTATGATGTCCCCTTGTATCTCATCCATATAGATATTGACTTTATCGTTTTGGTACCTTCCCTTGATCTCTTCAATCAATTCTTTTACACCAGGAAGCACCGACTCTTTTTCTAACGAGGTAAGTTCCGCGCGAACTCCCTTGCCCAGCTTTTTGGATTCCTGAAAAACCTTAGTCACTTTTTCTGAGAGCTCTAAATGTTTCTTCTTTAATCGTTCAAACTCTTCCTTCGGAAATTTTCCATCCTCAACCATCTTTTCCAGTTGTTCGATGGGAACGGGCTTATCCATCACTACCGGAAATATACCCGGACCCACGTAAGGGCCTGCCTGCACCTGAACCAGGGAAAAATTCTCCTTTTGCAACTTCTTTTCCATATCCTTAATGATAGACCGCTCTTTCTCCTTGGATTTCTTCAAAATCTCCCTTCCCTTTCTTTGATAATCATCACTTTCAAAGATCAAGGGGATGCTCCGTTTAAGGGAGGAGATGAATTCTTCCATATCCCGCCTGAAGGCCTTGCCCTTTCCCGGAGGCAAGCTAATCAAGCGGGGCATGTCGGGATCTTTGAAATTGTTAACATAACAATTATCTTCAGGAATCTCCCCTTCTTTCTCTACCTGATCCACCAAGTGTCTTATCGCTGTCCTCCTTCCTGTACCTGGAGGTCCGGCCACAAAGATATTATAGCCCAAGCTTTTCATGTCCAATCCTAACTGAATAGCCGCTTGGGCCCTCTCCTGCCCGACAATCATCTCCGAAGATGAAATATCTTTGGTAGTAGAGAAAGCTATATTTTCCGGATCACATCTCCAGCGCAATTGTTCTACGGGTACTTCTTGGTATCGGTTTTCCATTTCTGCTCCTTTCACCTTTTTATTGATATTATACCGGCAATTTCTCCCATTCGTCAGGTAAGAACAATTCTATCCTCCTCGTCCTTGGAATAGGGATCCCGACACTACATGCTCTGAGCGCAAATTACCGGTGTCAGGTCTTGATATTTGACATTGGCTTCTCGGATAGCATTGCCAATGCTCTATTCTCGGGCATCCCGGTTTTAAGCCGAGTTGCTGCTTTGCTTGCTGCACGGAATGTATGCCGCTAAATATTTCTCCAATTTTTTTGTTACCAAGTTTCACCCTCTTTTCTCCTCCGCATGTTGTTGAGATATTGATATGCTATCACTGTTCCTGAAAAATAGATTTTACAATATGCTTTTCGGAGTGTCCACTAATACTATACCACTTCACAAAAATAGAACGGCACATATTCGCCAACCATGGTGCAAAAGATATGGCTTCTCCGGCAGAATCCAGCATGTGACGTATACGTATGAGATCATCCTTCAGCATACTGAACCTCCGCTGATTCAAGTACTTCTTGCCGAAAGTAGCG
>DAOWNY010000242.1 GCA_030642325.1 Deltaproteobacteria bacterium | reverse complement strand
TCTTTATTAATTGATAAATATGCCTTTGGGGGAAAGTTTCCCAAGCCTGATTTCAATCTGCAATCAGGATTTTGCTGTACACATGCAAAATGGTTTCAGATGATGAGTATGTTGGAAGATGTTCCCTATTTTAACATTGATATCGGGGTGCCCCCTTTTTGGAAGGAAAATCCTCCCAATCGACTTAAGTATATTGTCGATCAGCTTCATGAATGTGTAGAATGGATGGAAAAGGTTACGGGAAGAAAATGCGACGACGAACGCTTGATCGAAGGGGTATACAATGATTCCCGGGCCACTTCACTGTGGGCCAAGATTACCGACTTGAACAGAAATATACCTTGTCCGCTTGATGAAAAATCCATGTACACCTTGTATGTATTTGTTACGCTGGATCGGGCCAAACCCGAATTCGTGAAATTTTATGAAGAACTTTACGAAGAAACTAAATACCGGGTGGAAAACAAAATCGCTGCGCTTGCCACTGAAAAATATCGTCTTATGAGCGACAGCCAGCCCCCCTGGGCTTTTTTGAACGTGTGGCGGTATCTTGAAAAATTTGGAGTTGTTTCTACCGGGTCTATTTATACAATTGGCCTGGAAGGGGTTTGGGATATCGATGAAGACTGGAATATGACTCCCCGGGAAGATTTAAAATCGCGTGGAGTGGAGTTGAAGACCAGGGATGATGCCTTGAAGGCGATGGCGGATTGGCATATGCGCAGACCGATTTATGCCATGTTCTATCATGCGGATTGGAAGAGCCAGTTAATGCTGAAATATGCAAAAGACTGGAAATGTGATGCGGCCATGCTCCATCTGAATCGGGGATGCGAAGGTACTTCTCTGGGGATCATGGAAAACCGAAAGGCATTAATTGATTCGGGTCTTCCGGTTTTAACCTACGAAGGCAACATGGGAGACGATCGTGACTTTGACGAACCCCGTACCATGGCCAGGATTGATGCTTTTATGGAAAGCCAGGGATTGACAAAACTAACCTAGACAATTTTAATAAGGAGGTTGTCATGATAACAGCAGGAGTTGACATAGGTGCCAAGACTTCTAAGGTAGTTATATTAAAAGATAAAAAAAATATCGGCAAGGGTATTGCCACCACCGGTTTAGACCAGGAGGCTTCGGCCAATGAGGCTTTTGGTCAAGCGCTTAAGCAGGCAGGCATCAAGCTGGAGGATATTGAAAAGATAGTAGCCACGGGAGTGGGGAAAGATGAGGTACGCAACGCTCAAGCAACCATTACCGAGGTGGGCGCAGCTGCCAAGGGAGCAATTTTCTTAAATCCGGATGTTCGCACGGTAATTGATGTGGGAGGTGAAGAAGGCCGGGGAATTAAATGCACCGAAAAGGGCATGGCAGCGGATTTTGCCATCAACGAAAAATGCGCGGCGGGAGCCGGGGCTTTTACCGAGGCAATGGCACGGGCGTTGGAGCGTCCCTTGGAGGAATTTGCCAAGCTTTCCTTGAAATCAACCAAAAGTATTCCCATGAATGCCCAGTGCGCAGTGTTTGCCGAATCGGAGGTGGTTTCGTTAATCCATGCCAAAATTCCCCATGAAGACATTTCTCGGGCGGTCCATGATTCTATTGCCGACCGAATCATTTCCATGGTAAGAAGGGTGGGAATTGAAAAGGAAGTGATGCTGATCGGTGGAGTTGGTTACAACGTAGGGTTTGTGGATTCCCTTAACCGGGGTTTGAAACTGGAGGTTATAGTGCCTGAAGGTCCCGAGTTTGTAGGAGCACTGGGAGCTGCCTTAAAGGCTTGTGAATAATAATTATGGAGGTGGATAGTTATGGCCGAGGAAAAAAAAGAATATTGGCGATGGACGGAATCTCGTTGGACCAACCCCGATATTGACTGTAAAAAGGGAGAGGTTATTACGGCAGGTGTGGATGTGGGTTCGGTAAGTTCCCAGGCAGTAGTTTTGGTGGATGGGAAATTGTTTGCCTATGCAAACCGGAGAACCGGGTCCAACAGCCCCGACAGTGCTCGGAATGCATTTAACTGGGCCCTGGAGGGAACCGGATTGACGGAAAGTGATGTACATTACACGGTGGGGACCGGTTACGGCCGGGTGAATGTCCCCATGGCCCAGCGGGCGATTACCGAGATTGCCTGCCATGCGCGGGGAGCCAATTCCATGTACGGACCAACGGTCCGAACCGTGCTGGATATGGGTGGCCAGGATTGCAAGGCGATCCGCATTGATTCCAAAGGGAAGGTTGAATCTTTTTTAATGAATGATAAGTGCGCTGCAGGAACCGGCAGGGGAATGGAAGTGTTTTCCGATCTGCTTACCATTTCCATCAATGAGGTGGGAGAAATGTCCCTGGATGTTGAAGAGGAACCGGAACCGGTCAGCAGCACCTGCGTGATTTTTGCCAAGACCGAGGCAACCGGATTACTGAGACAGGGCTGGCCTAAAAATAAAGTTTTGGCTGCCTATTGTTTGGCCATGGCCCGCCGGGTTGTAGAGCTTCTGGATCGGGTAGGGGTTGAGAAAGATTTTGCAATTACCGGTGGGATTGCCAAGAACCGGGGTGTAGTGGTCCGCTTAGAGAAAGAACTGGGGTTAAAAGCCCTTACCCCTAAGTACGACACCCAGATTGCAGGAGCATTGGGAGCAGCCCTTTTTGCCAAGGGGCTTTACGAAAAACAGAAGGCTGCTAAAAAATAAAGGGGCGTGGTTATGTTAGCCAATTATGGGTTTAAGGATGGCTCGGGAAGTTTTTTTATAACTATCGATACCGACAAATGTGATGGGTGCGGTAAGTGTGCAGAGGCATGCCCTGAGGATGTTTTTGAAATAGGCGAGGATGAGATCGATCCTTTTCGCGAAGAACCGGTAGCAAAGATTAAAAAAGAGGATACAAAAAAAATAAAATTTACCTGTGCGCCTTGCAAGCCGATTGGTTCGGATACTCCACTGCCATGTGTAACAGCCTGTGAACCAGGGGCGATAACCCATTCCTGGTAGGACCGGGTTTATTAATCCGGGAAAGCTTAGGGGGATTAACGGTTGCTCCCCCGGGGCATTGATCTATTTTCCGGAAAATATTTTGAAGGTGAAAACGGAATGTTTGATTTTTGGTGAAAACGGAGCTTATGTTGCTCCTTTTCGCCGGCATAAAATGAAGAGGGAAAGGAATTTAGAGAGCTATTATTCTTGTTCATACTGTTCCTCGTAAATACGGATACCTGTGGATTCTAAATTGGGTTGGTGCTTGAAAAAATCTTTCCCTCTTTTTCCCCTCTTTTTTGAAAATTAGATACGCGGGAGGTCGCATCCCCCCATATTCGGTCAGGCAGACGATTTGGGGTTGGAGGGTTTTGTAGAAGAAATTTTGTCG
>DAOWNY010000349.1 GCA_030642325.1 Deltaproteobacteria bacterium | reverse complement strand
TTGGGCGATACCTCATTATGACGAGTTTTAGCAGGGATTCCGCGGCGAAATAGCTCGGTATCAAAATCTTCCATAAATTTAATAACCTTTGGTCTGATAGCACCAAAATAATGATTTTCCATCTGCTGCCCCTTGTCCGGATCTGCCCCGAACAACGTCCTGCCACAAATCCGGAGGTCGGGCCGGGACCTGCACAAATCTTTTGAAAACAGAAAATATTCCTGTTCCGGTCCGGCAAAAACCTTTATTCTTTTAGCGGTCCTGTTCCCCAGAAGACGCTGCAGTTTGATGGCGGAATCATTCACTGCTTTGAGGGAACGTAAGAAGGGAGTCTTACTGTCGAGCACATCACCGGTCCAGGAAAGGAATACGGAAGGGATCACCAAAGTTCGTGTATGTTCGGCTTCATGTAAAAAGGCCGGGGTAGACGGATCCCAGGCAGTATAACCGCGTGCCTCAAAGGTACAGCGCATGCCTCCGGATGGAAAGGAAGATGCCCCCGGTTCCGATTGAATAAGTTGCGAGGCCGAAAACCTTTCCACCACTCCTTCATCCTTCTCGTTAATGTTTAGGAAGGTATCATGTTTTTCAGCCGTTCCGCCCCGCAGGGGTTGAAACCAGTGGGTAAAGTGGGTCGCCCCGTTTTCAATTGCCCACTCCTTCATGGCATGGGCTACGTCAACAGCAATCGACTGATCCAAAGCTTTCCTCTTCTGAATTGTGTCACGCATCTTTTCATAGACTTCTTTACTGAGTTTTTCCCGCATCACTTTTTCGTTAAATGTTAGTTCTCCGAATATATGGGTTAATTTGCTCATCCCCCCTCCTCTTTTATATAATTCTATACAATATACCTTTTCCAGATACAAGGCTGCATCTGTAATTTTATCAGTAATATAAGATATCCCATGAATCCGTCAACCACTCCCCGTCACTGACGGCTAAACCGGTGATAACTCTTGAGCTTGCTCGTTTAAGCGAACGACGCCGTCCGGGATTAATATTAAACCATCAACATTCTGGATGATCGATTACGTGCAATAATAATATTTTTTATGTAATTTTTAAGATTATACCCCTTCAAATTTGATTGTACGATTTTTTCTTGACTGTTTTTCTTCTATTTGCTAGTTTATTATATAATTATTGTATTCAATTCATTCCAGCTTTATTCAAGTTACCATAAAAATGGAGGAAAAAAAAGATGAGCGCGATAATAACGCCCAAAGACGTACTGGATATGATCAAAAAAGAAAAAGTGGAGATAATTGATCTTAGATTTATGGATTTTCCCGGTCTCTGGCAGCATTTTTCCATACCGATAAAAGAGCTTGAGGAAGATACCTTTGAGGAGGGACTGGGGTTTGATGGCTCCAGTATTCGTGGATGGCAGGCAATCAATGAGTCCGACATGCTGGTGAAACCGGTGCCGGAGACTGCTTTCATCGATCCCTTCTTTGCCGACCGAACACTGGTCATGATCTGTAATATTTGTGATCCTATTACCGGGGAAGACTATACTCGTGATCCTCGCAATATTGCCCGCAAGGCTGAAAATTTTCTGAAAAATTCCGGGATTGGGGATATCAGTTATTTTGGTCCCGAAGCTGAATTTTTTATTTTTGATGATATCAGGTTTGATCAAAATGAACACGAAGGTTATTATCATATTAATTCGGTAGAGGGTCGCTGGAATACCGGTCGAATTGAGAACCCCAATCTGGGGTACAAGCCCCGTTATAAAGAGGGTTATTTCCCGGTCCCCCCCACCGACAGCCAGCAGGACATAAGAAGCGAAATGGTTTTAACCCTGG
>DAOWNY010000227.1 GCA_030642325.1 Deltaproteobacteria bacterium | reverse complement strand
TTTGTAACCATCAACTTCAATTACACGATTCTGTATAACTCCCAGGTAAACCTGGACTAAGTCCTTCTTGTTTTTGAATATTTCATCGCTAAAATGAATACCGCCACCCGCAACGCGCGCTAAAGCACCGCGCCTTAAATCAAAACGATACGGGTTGTCGGTATCGGTGATGTGAAGCAGTCGCTGGATGGACTCTTCCCCCAATAAATCGACAGCCGAGGAAGTAATCTTATCTTTTGCGGGATATTTTCCCGTAACGGTCCCAAGACTTTCGTTCATTGGAACCGGAACAATCTTAATGAATTTTAACATTTCATCGATATCTCCATCTGAATAATTTACAATATCATTCCATATATAAGCGCTGCATGCTCCCAATGGCCGATAGTTATCGTAATGCATCTCTATCTCTTGATTTTTAAACCCGATCTTTTTGGCAAGGAAGTTCTTATTCTCATCGGGGTCTTCAAAAAGGTTCATGGCAAGAATCATGGGATCTTCAAATGTTTGAGACTCAACTGTTTTAATTCGTCCGTAACTACCAATCTTGTCCATGTTGATGAATTTGAAGGTATATTTACGATTTCCCTCTTTTCTCAGAAAGTTACGATACTGGTTGCAAAGAAATTCTACAAAAAACGTCTTACCGTTACCCGGCTCACCCACCAGAACGTAGGCCATCTCCTTGGAGGACCCGCCCTCCGCCGCATCCTTCACGTAGGAAACAAAACTGTTAATTTCGTCATAGATGCCGATTACAGGCTTTTTCCCGGTCCTGAATACGGAAAAATCGTAGGTAGTCTGCCCATTCACAACCACTTCTTCGATTTTGTCTTCAAGAATCATCCTGGCTACGCTTTGGAAGGCGTTCTCAAATATTCGTTCACCCTTCTTGACGGCAACCAAATGACTCTGAAGTTCATTGGAATTTTTATTAGCCATTTTCCTCACCCCTGTATCTTAATGGTTCACTGGTTTTGTTAATTTGCATTAATCCGGAGTATCTTCAAATCAGTCCCTTAGCCGGTTCTTGAAAAAAAATTGATTATATTGGATAGTGTCGTGTATTCTCTAAGTGCCCGTTGAGGGTGTAGCTTTTGCTACAAAATGCTCGGCGATGCCGAGATATTCTATGCGGCGTTTTTGGGGCGATAGGACACTATAGTTACTGATGAATTGAAATTCGCTCCGAAAATATGTTTGGCAATATCGGGCATTGCAGCCCAATTGAACTGGAATAGCGGTCCCTAAGTGTGTCTTCAAATTAGAACCGGAAGGTAAGGGTCATGGAATGAGCTATAAATCACGCCCGGTTAGTCCGGCCATATTGCAAAGGAAAAGAAGGTCCACTCCGAACCGCTATCTTTTTTTTGAATGTTTTTGTTAAACAAAAAGTATAAAATTTTATTTTGTTATGGATTCTGACCTGATAGATGAATCTGATGGCCCAAATTGAATGTAACAATTCTTTTTTTATCAGTTACTTATAAAGTACGCAAAGATTATGCCGACTTTATAGAAAGAAGAATGGATAATTACTCGTCATTTGAGGTAATTGCTCAGGTAGATAGTCTGAAGGTGGAAGACTTTAGGGATAAATAATGACGGTCACATAAAAAATCAGGTGAATAGACTGAAGGCTGAAGACAGAGGAAGGCTGCCGAGGTAGTTTTTGGTTTATCGGACGCGGCAGGGGTTCCGAAAAAAGAGTGGTATAGCCTGATGTCTCAAATGAAGATGTTCTTTTGACGCTTTTGCCAAAACCGGGACATCATCAACAAATTTTAATTCCTTCAGGCCCCGAGATAGCAAAGGCAGGTTAAATTACTTTTATTATTAATAAATTATGCATTTATTTGAGACTATTTTTTACCGGCCGGATTAAATACCAGCGTCAAAGAATTGACGGCAAAAACTTTTTTTTATGGGATGGGGTTGCCACTTAAAAAAAACTCCTGTACCCTTATTAATTGTTAGTAAACGGGCTTATGTTGCCCCCCACTCCTCAAGCCCATCTTTCTCCACACCTGTATTCTGTTGAGGTCTTACCTTTCGATAGACTCCAAGAGGACTTTCTTGATTACCATCAACCCTTAACAGGTCGTCCTGAATAGAAATTCCGAATAAACGCTCATTTTCCCGGAGATAGGGCAGAATCAGCTCCCAGTCTTTATCTTCCATCAGTACGATTTCTCCTCCGTTTAGTTGCTGATCATCCACTAGTTGGCGGGGATCTCGAACGTATATGGCTCCCCCTGACGCCAGGGAAAATAGATTTGAGCCGGGATAAGGAGTGGCCTGGGAGCGAACATTTCCGTCATCATCGAATTCGATCCCGTTTAAAACCACAAATCCCCCCCCGTTGTGGGGATCACCAGCCATAAATGATTCCGCCAGGTAATCCAGGGAGGTGCCGTTTATCACCACCCGAGGTTTGCCCACCGCATTGATAAGGGGACGTCCCGCTACATTGCCCAATACATAGACCTCTCCCCCCTTGGCACCATACATAAAAGTCTGCCCGGCATCTCCGTAGACGACCATCTTGCCCGATTTCATGATCTGCCCCAGCTGATCCTGGGCATTGCCGTGGACATGGATGGAAAGGCCGTCAATCCCTGACCCCAGATAATCACCGGAACTGTCGTAAATATCGATTTGAACGTCTTTTGAATCGGATCCAAAACCGCATCCATGGAAACGCTGGCCTTTAAGACCAAAAACAATAAATTTTTTCCAGCCTTTTTCATGGGCATCAACCATTAAACGGCTGTCGCAGTCATCTCCCTCCGGGGGAAAGAGTGAGGCATCAATGATCAGTCCCTTCTCTCCGGGAAGTGGCTCCCTGAGGTAATGCCGATTGTCCCAGTCGATCAGGCGATAGCCCCCGTTTTCTTCTTCTTTTCCCAGGGGCGGCAAACCGCGGAAAATCTTTTCAATGGTTTGATTAATTATTTGAAGCAGGGAACGGCGTTTCTTGTTATAAGTTGGATAACGCCGGTCCATCAGCAGTGTAAGGGCGGAAAGAACCGTCTCGAAATGATTGCCCCCCTTTAATGCCCATGCCTCCAGTTCATTGAGGCAGTCCAGAAAATCCGCATATCCCCAACTTTTAATCCCTTCTTTTACAAATTTATACAAAAAATCCGGTCGGGGGGGGGTCAGAAAACCGGATATGTCAAACCGGTCTTTTTCATTGTCTTTACTTAATAAATAAGCTCGATCAGGAATGTAGGGTGTCTGGTCTTTTGGGGTTGTAATTTTCCGGCCGAATTTATCTATACAAATCAAACTTCGTTCAGAGCCGTTACCATCCTTTTTATCCAGATTGAAAATAAATGCTCCCCCATCGGTATAACTCCCGCCCCGTGCATTCCAGTAATGATCAGCCACCGTGCCCACCCTGGGATCTTCTTCGGCCAGGCTTTTCAGGGTCGCGTCAATGGCCTGTTTTTCAGAGCATACCAGTCCCACCTGAATCGGCCCGTCATGGAT
>DAOWNY010000075.1 GCA_030642325.1 Deltaproteobacteria bacterium | reverse complement strand
GCACGTTGTTGGGGAATTTCCTTGTGAAAATTATATCTGGATCAATCATTTTATTCACTATGCAAGATGTGACATCATATTCATCGTATTTCCTATGCCCTAAATAGTAAATAATAAATTTGAGACTATTTAAAATGGAAGATTCTAAAAAAAGAAATTGGTCCTTTTGCCGTAAAGAGCATAACAAAAATTTGTCGCAATGTGTCAAAATTTGTCAGTTAACGAGAACTATATAATGCAACGAAACCAGCATCTTTTCTTCAAAGAATTTATTGCAATCATAACTATATAATATCATGGTAGATAAAAAAATATCCCAATTCGTCATCCTTTTGGCATAAAAATTGTTATTGTTTTTTTCCATTAAAGAGATTCAGCATTATTAAATTGGCACTAAAAAAAGAAAGGTCGGTTCAGACCCCTGAGCAGTTACATGGAAAGGAGATGGACGTGGTTGAATTTATAAGAAGAAAAAAAAGTGAGAATGGTTTCTCGCTCATCGAACTGATAACCGTTGTTGCGATTGTAGCCATCCTCGCGGCGATAGCTGTTCCGCAGTTTACCAAATATCGCAGCAGGGCTCAGAATTCTTCGGCCCTTGTAGACATGCGAAACCTTAGAAACGATCTTCAAGGTTACTATGCCGAGTGGAATGAGTATCCGGATAACAGCTGATAGCAAAGAATACAAGAATTCTATATTTTATGGAGGGTGTCTATTTTGAAAAAATTTATTATAATTTTTTTAGCCTTGACAATTATGAGCAGCCCGGCAGTTGTCTTGGGTGATGCGGATACATTGAATAACGATAATAATACAATCGGGGACGGATCCCATGTAAACGGCGGCCCCGACCTGAGGTTCTATGTTTCTCCAACTGTCGAACTGTCTGTATATGTTACCGCAAATGATTATGCCATGACGTCTGCAAGTACCTTTACCGGCACGGACAACGGCATGGAATACGGAGTGGCAAGCACATCAACCGGATATGCACAGCGTAAAAAAACAACTGATGCCGGCTCAGGGCCCGAGACAGTCACAGATGTTGCGCTGCCGGGCAACTGGAATTGGATGGGGGGCAGTTAACCTTAAATCAATACATCCTGGATAAGAAAAGGCAGCAGGCATTTCGGGCAAGATTTCCAAAACCCTGTTTTTTATTGGCCATTGACATGTGAGGCGATTCTGATTGCTGCGGCACCAAAATGATATCAACTCAATATGTTCGGCCAAAGAAAAGCTATCCAAATAAGCGTATCAGCTCAATAAACAGGGGTAACCGCTTCCGGATTCCCGAATGTGCGGGAATCCGGAAGGGTTGTTGAGGTAAAGGGGCTGCCCCTGCTTATTTTGATGTTTTTGAAAAAACCGTGAACGGCTACAAATAAACAGACTCGGCCGGGCGGAATGTAGGGGGGTAACGGTGGTTTGGTAAATTGAGAAAACAGCAACTTACAATTTTGTAACCCATTCTTTTCCTGCCATTTTAGCCCCCATTTTCATTGATTGAAGAAATGAGGATCGCAGGATATGGCTCATAAGGACCTTTTTTACGCCGGGAAGCCTTAAGAATGCTCCAACAAAGGCCCGCAGGAATTTTTGTGTTATACTTCGGGGGTTGTCGAATAACTGATTTTGCAGAGTCCCCCGTTCCAGGCAACCCAGGATTACTTTTTCAAAGGTTGTCTCCGGATGGATGACCCTTGCCCCCCGCTTTACCAATTTGAGGGCTCCGGCAGCACATTTTAGGCCGCAGACTCCGCAACCAAGGCAGAGAGACGATTCAATCCGGGGATATAATTTTTTTTTCGGGGTTGGATCCTTCGGGGGTAGCATCTCAATTGCATCTATTGGGCAGGCTGTCATGCATTTTCCGCAACCGGTACACATTCCATGATCGATTTCTGCAATGAAGCTGGAGGTAACGATAGAATTTGCGTAACCAAACTTGCTTATACCTGCCAGGGCGTTACAACAGCATTTACAACAGTGACAGATAAAAGTCACATTTTTTTGAACGTTATCGGCGTTTAGAACCAGTCCCAGTTCCTTTGAGCGGAGGATGTTTTCCATCATCTCAGTTCCTGAAACCTCTTTGGCTAAATTATTTCTGATGAGATAATCGGCGGCAAGCCCAAAAGATGAACAGTTATTTAAGGGAACATCACAGTTCTTTTCACCTGCATGTAATTTTTCATGACGGCATGAGCAGAGACCGATGGCAAATTTATCGGATTGTTCAACCAGGGCGGCGGCTTTTTCGTAGTCTAAAACCTCAAGGTACTCGGATGGCGGGATAGCTTCCTGGTGGGGAAGGGAACGCATGACCGCAATTTTTTCTCCCGCTTTAAAGTTGGCGGCAAAAAATGAGTCATCGCCAAGCAGGTATTCATGAAACAATTCTGCCCATTCCCTGGTTTTAAGTTCACCCCTGGTTCTCATCATGGTAAACTCAAATATCCCAATGATCAGAGGCGAAGGCGCATAATAATATTTACCGTCCAGCCACAAGTCAATAACCAGTCCCTTGGAGCATAACCCCGTCAGAATTTTAATGGCTGCGGATTTATGGTAGTGCGTAATGTTTATCAGGCGGTTAAAGTCAGACAGGCCGTAGGGCATCTTAACCACAAATTTCGCTTCTTCCGGAGAATAGAGCTCGCATAAAATTGCAAACAAGGTTTTATTCCAGGGTGCTTTAGTGGTTAGGCCATCAACCTTTTTACCCAACTTTTGGTAAATTTCTTTTCCAACCAGATGTCCCATTTAATTTTCTTGATAATAACACTTTAGTTTTATAAAATAGAACCCTCTGAAAGCTGATATATTTTCAAAAGCTGATTTGGGTTGAGTAATATTAAGTATGTTAAACTAATTCGACACATTGAGCAACGAAATTCCCTTGTTCCCTGTTGATAATAGCTGACTGCTAAAGGCTAAGTGCTCAATTCAGGCAATAATTAACTGTCTGCAAACCGTAAATTGTGAACAAATACATTTTATGAAACCAACCTTTGCCGCTTACAAGTATGCTTGCCCCGAAGTTGACGATAAAATCTTGCGGGACTATCTCTCCCGTTTGAGCGACAGGTATTTCGGCAGTTTCGGGGAAGAACGACTCTACCTTCACCTCAAGGGGCTTTCCCGGCTTTCTTCCCGGCACCCCATTGAGATTTTACTGGAGGACAAAGGGGATAGCAAGGTGGATTGTACGGTAATGGCCTTTGATTATCCCTCGGAGTTTTCACTCATAACCGGGGTGTTGGCGGGAATGGGCTGCAGTATTGTATCGGGGGCGGTTTTTACCTATAAACGGAATGCAAAAAAACATTTAGCCGGAAGTCCTTCTCTCCAAAGGCGGCGATTGCGGAATATTGATCCCGATTCCTTCAAAAGGCGAAGGATCATTGATCATTTTTCCGTGGTGATGGATACAGCGCTGCCCTTTAAGGTCTGGGAAGATGAGTTGAAGGGCAGGATGGAAGAGATTGTCTCTCTTCTGGAGAGGGGTGATGATAAGTCGGTGGGGGAGGCAAAACACCGGGTCAATGGAATGGTGGCAAAACGGTTATCCGAACTCGACATTGAGCCGGAGTTAGTGCTGTATCCCGTTCAGATAGAAGTTGATAATGAGGCCGGACCTTATACCCGCCTTAAGGTTATTTCCGAAGATACCCCCCTTTTTCTTTATGCCTTAACCAATGCCCTTTCCCTCCACGGCATCTCCATAGAACAGGTGAAGATACGCACTATCAAAAGGCATATAGAGGATGAAATTGATCTGGTTGATGCACAAGGCAATAAAATCGAAGATCCCCAGGCAATAAACCAGGTAAAATTCTCGGTGTTGCTCACTAAACAGTTCACCTATTTTCTTGGAAAGGCACCCGACCCTTACGCAGCCCTTTGCCGGTTTGACCGTTTGGTGGAAGAATTTTTTAAGCTTCCCGGGCAGGAAGGCAATCTGGTGGAATTGCTTTCTAATCCCCTGGCCTTACAAAATCTGGCCCGGCTTTTGGGGACGAGTGATTTTTTGTGGGAGGATTTTATCCGCCTGCAATATGAGACCTTATTGCCCATCCTGGTGTCCCCGGATGGAAGACCCGATTTTAGTGAACCTGCAAAAACCCTTGCCGAGAAACTCAATCACCGGCTGGGGGGTGTCCTTACCCGGGAGGAAAAACGGAAGCGATTTAATGAGTTCAAAGACCGGGAAATTTTTCTGCTTGACCTGGATCAGATTTTAAACCACAAGGATAATTTTCGGTCCTTTGCGGAAAAACTCACCGATCTTGCCGAGATTGTGGTGAATAAGGCTACCGAGATAAATTACGGTCTCCTGGTGAAACGATTTGGTGTTCCGAGAACGGTGGCCGGACTGGAAGTAAGGTTCGCCGTTTTTGGGCTGGGCAAACTGGGCGGAGCGGCTTTGGGATATGCCTCGGACATCGAGTTACTCTTTATCTACGGTGATAACGGCCTTACCGACGGGAAAAAATCAATCGAAAATCGAGAATTTTTTGAACACCTGGTGAGAGAAACCAGGCAGTTCATACAGGCAAAAAAAGAGGGGATTTTTCATGTGGATCTTCGCCTTCGTCCCTTCGGCGATTCCGGGCCATTTGCCTGCAGTCTGGAGAGTTTTTGCCGCTATTACGGGAGAGGAGGATCATCTCATTCATACGAGCGGCTTGCCCTGGTGCGCTTACGGGCAATCGGGGGAGACCGGGCTCTGGGATCCCGGATTGAACGAATTCGAGATGAAATGATTTATGCGACCAAAAGCATCAACCCGCATGAGCTGCAGGATTTAAGGGAAAAACAGTTTCGAGAAAAAACAAAATCAGGCAAGCTTAATGCAAAGTTCAGCCCCGGCGGGTTGGTGGACCTGGAATACGATGTTCAGATTCTCCAGGTGATGCACGGACAGGATGTGCCGTCCTTGAGAACCCCCCGCATTCACAAGGCGCTCAAGGCTTTAACTAAAGCAGGGGTTTTGCCTGAAGGAGAGAGCAAGAGGATTTCTGCTGCCTATGATTTTCTCCGTCGTTTGATAAATGGCATGCGAATGCTCCGGGGATCAGCTCAAGATCTTTTCCTTCCGCCCCTTGATTCGGATGAGTTTGGCCATCTCGCCAGACGGATTGGGTACGAAAAGAAGGGAACTCTGGAGCCGGCCGAACAACTCCGTTTTGACTTTGAAGTACATACGGCATCGGTGCGTGCCTTTGTGGAGCATCATTTTGGGCGTGACTCCTTGCCGGGGCCGGCAACGGGGAATGTGGCGGATTTGATTTTGTCAGATAGTATCCCGGATGATCTTTGCCAAAAGATTCTCACTGATGCCGGATTGCAAGACCCTAAAAGGGGCTACTTGAATCTGAGGCATCTGGCAGGAAAGGATAATCGTCGGGATATGTTTGCCAGACTGGCAGTCCTGGCATTGGAAATTCTTCGCTGCAAACCGGATCCGGATATGGCTCTAAATAACTGGGAGAGATTTATCAGGGCATTGCCGGATCCCGAAAATCATTTTAATATACTACTCTCACAGCCCATGCGGCTGGAAATTCTCTTGGATATTTTTTCCGGTAGTCAGTTTCTGGCCGATATCCTGGTGAAAAATCCGGAATTTTTCGAATGGGTTACCACCCCGGAAAACATCCATAAAATCCGAACAAGAAAAGGTCTGGGAAGGGAGTTGAGGAGGCTGGCGAAAAACAGCCCAAACCATCGGGAATGGCTCAATGAGCTTAGACGCTTCCGAAGAAGGGAGATACTTAGGATAGGTATCCGCGATATCTGTCTTAAGGTTTCAATCAGGGAGGTTATGCTGGAGCTCTCCAGATTGGCTGAGACGTTTGTACAGGTTGTCCTGGAACGAGTTTGGGCAAATCTTAAAGAAGGGGGGAAGGTTCCGAAAGAAAATGGTAACCTGACCGAACACTTTTGCATTCTGGCCTTTGGGAAGCTGGGGGGGAATGAACTCAACTACAGTTCGGATATAGATCTTTTGGGCGTATACGATGATTCCGCAATAATTAATGATTCGGGAGGAGGTGTTTCCCGTTCTTATGCAGGTTATTTCGCCCGGATCATGGAAAATGTGAGGTCAGATCTTTCACTCCATACCGATGAGGGGTATATTTATAGGGTTGATCTTCGATTAAGGCCATACGGGGGGGCAGGAGAGTTAGTTCCTTCCTTATCCGGTTTGATCAATTACTACCGATCTGTTGCCTCACTCTGGGAAATTCAGGCGGCCATTAAAATGCGGCCGATTGCAGGAAATTTGAGAATAGGCGGTAAGCTCGTTTTGCAGGTCCGGCCGTTTCTGATTAAACAGCGCGACAGGAACGATATTGTGCGGTCCATAGACACCATGCGCCGATCTGCCATAAAAACCGGGATCAACCATCTCAAAACCGGTATGGATGTAAAAAGCGGCGTTGGCGGCCTGCGCGACGTAGAATTTCTCGTTCAGGGATTACAGCTCATTAACGGACCGGCTGACCCGGGACTGATTAACGGCAATACCCTGGTTGCCCTGGAAAAACTTAAGCAAGGGGGTATCCTGCCAAAAATTGTGGTGGATCAATTGAAAGAAGATTATGCTTTTTTGCGAAGAGTGGAACATTATCTCCAGATCCTGGAGGACCGCCAGATACATGCCCTCCCCCAGGATCACCACGAAGTTACATCTTTGGCCCGCAGGATACTGGGGGTATCAGGGGAGGCAGATCGGTTTATTGAACAGGTAAAGGAGTGCCTTGGGCGAATTCGCGAGGCATATGTTACCCATCTCCTAAAGGGTGACCTCTTGCCCCCGCCATTCTGAGAAAAAAATTGACAATAACTTCCTAATCTGCAACAATTGCAGTGGAAGTGGTTAGGTCACTGGTGGGCCTCCTGGACTTCAAATCCAGTGACGGGCACTAAACATGTCCGTGGTGGGTTCGATTCCCATGCACTTCCGCCAAAAAAAATTTCCAACGGCCTTTGTGCTAAGGCGAGAATATTGTTATGGGAGGTGGATATGTTCGGCATAGGAATACCGGAATTAATTGTAGTTCTGGTCATTATATTAATTATTTTTGGGGCAGGAAAATTGCCCGAAATCGGTGGCGCGATCGGAAAGGGAATCAAAAATTTTAAGAAGGCGTCATCTGAACCGGATGAGATAGATGTGACCCCGAAAAAGGAGAAAGAAGAGAAAAACCAGGATAAACAATAGATAAAACCCTCAATGAACCGCCTTTTTTTTAAGAGACAGACGATTTTTTGCCTAAATAGAAGAATAAAATTATTGACAAAACAGCCATTCCCGCACTTACCACTTGAGCAATGGAAAAAAACTCACCAAAAAACATCTTCCTTGGATCACCTCGAAAATATTCTACAATGAACCGGGCAACCGAATACAGTATTAAATAGACGGTCATAATTTGTCCCTCAAATTTTTGAAACCTTCTCATCAGGATGAGGACAAAAAAAATAAAAAAAGCATTTAACGATGAGTATAGCTGTGTGGGGTGGAGAGGAACTCCCAGGGGGGCAAGGCTCTGTGGGTCGTTAAATGTTACCGCCCAGGGCAGATCAGTTTCCCTGCCGTAACAACAGCCGGCAAAAAAACACCCCACCCTGCCAATGGCATGGCCTATGGCAACCGAGGGCGCGATAATATCCAGTATTTTTAAGATATTAAGCTTATGCTTTTTGAGGTACCATATCCCTACGATTGATGCCAGGATAAGCCCCCCGTAAAAAACCAGCCCGCCTTTCCAGAATTTGATAATTTCCAGAGGGTTTTGCAGGTATTCATCAAAGTGTTCGATAACATAAAAGAGACGAGAACCGATCATCCCGGATAAAATAATATAAAAGGATAGATCCAGGATATTCTCGGGGGTTTCTCCTTTTCGTTTTGCTTCTTTCAGTGCGACGGCAATTCCAAGAAGAAAACCTGTTGCTACAAACAATCCATAGGTGTGCAGAGAGAAGCTGCCAAACTGGAATAATAGCGGGTGCATAAAAATCCTTAAAATTTTGGTAATTACTCAGAATTCAGAAGTCAGCTTTTTTTCCGGTAAGGCAGACAGGTAGGCTGAATCCGGAACAAAAGAAGCATGGGCCCCGGCAACCTAACGACTTCTTTTTACCGAGACATCAACCGTGAAGTATGACTATAACACTATCAAAG
>DAOWNY010000193.1 GCA_030642325.1 Deltaproteobacteria bacterium | reverse complement strand
TTTCTGTTTTGGGAACTTAACTTCACTTAAACTATTTAGCAGGCACAGGTTCAATCGCAACAAGAAGCACAGGTTCAATCGCAACAAGAAGCACAGGTTTAACAGTAACTGCAGAAAACCTTTTTCTATTTAATTTTGCTCTAACTTCCTAAAAATCCCCCCCCTATAAACTAATTTTTAAGTTATTAATATTAAGTGTTTACCATATTACGGTTTTATGCAACATGTGGAATCATGATGTTTAAACAACCTCACTCAGGAGGTTATTGATTTTTCTGTCCATTGCCAGATAATTTGTAAAAAAAGGAAGGTTTATAGTTGATTTCCCGTTCTTATTGAGAGTAAGAATTTTTGATTTACCATAACGGAATTTGGTTACCTTCCCCTCTTCTTCCAAATTTTTAATTGCCTTCCAGAAATAACAGTCAGAACCCTGGCGATATTCATACTTGCCCATAACGCGATCAATGAATGCGGATATTGATTCTTTTGCCATATGGCCGGGGCGACTTTTCAACTCTTCCAATACAATATGCCTTTTATCTTTATCATCCAGTATCAGTTGACTCATATTTAAAATAAATCCTTTTAATCGTTGCTTTGTTGATCTTTATGTCAATAAAATGGTATTTTTAGATAGTTATAGGTAACATTTTCTTATTAGCATATAACCTAGCAATATCTATGCCATCATTGCCATCGTTATGATGATTGCTGACAAGTATTGATTAATAAAGGAATTTATTTGCAACATTTAATCAGGTGGGATTCAAATGGAACCATTTAGATGAGACAATATTGTCAAAATTACTGAGAAAAGTGTCAAAAAATTGTCAGTAATAGAGATATTGTCGTTATTGTGTGGGGAATGGTGGTGACTTGAATAAAGATATTTATTGATCGAACCGCTGATTATCAGGGGAATGAAACAAAAATTCCTTTTAAAAATTAATGAATTTCATATGAGGGGGAGCCAAAAGGAAGCTGATGAAATGGAAAGAATGTTGATGGGACAAAATTGTTTTCGTATGGGAAATTTTGACCCATCAAATTTTGTTTCCTGATTAGTTAAAATTAAGGTTGGTAAATAATTGTAGTATTTATAGTATTTAATTTTATTTTACGCATTTAACTTAGAGAAGTCGGTTTCATAGCTCTCTGGTGGGAAAATTGGTTATTACTGATTTTTTTCGGACTTCCGAATCTTCAAGTGAAGAACCGATAATTATATCTTAGGCCCAAGTCTCTACCAATAGTTAACTGTGAACCGTCAACGGATACAATAATTCATATCAAATCATTAATTAATAGATCCAGTTTATTGTCCTTAATTTTTCGATAAAGGGTTCTTCGATCAATTCCCAAAATAGCGGCTGCTTCCAGTCTGTTACCATTGGTAGCCCTTAAAATTTTAGTGATATGTTTTAGTTCAATCTTCGCTAAAGACATCCCTTCTGCTGCTTCATTTTGCTGTAAATTTATTTTGGTTTTAGCAAAATGCGGATATAGATCTTCCGGCAATATTTCCTCATTCCTTCCCAGGGCTATTGCCCCCTCAATTACATTTTCCAGTTCTCTTACATTCCCCGGCCATTCGTAATCTAAAAGCAGGGACATGGTTTTATTGGTTATACCCTTGGGAATCCCTTTTTCCTGATTGGAGTATTTTTTCAAGAAATGCTCAACCAGCAGAGGGATATCCTCAATCCGATCTTTCAACTCCGGCAAGACAATGGGAACCACATTTAGCCGATAGAGAAGATCTTCACGGAACTCCCCTTTTATTACCTTCTCTTGCAGGATTTGGTTGGTGGCGGTTATTAATCTGATATCTATTTTGGTGGATTCGGTCATTCCCAACCTTTTAATCTCTCTTTCCTGCAAAACCCTTAAAAGTTTTACCTGCGTGGACAAGGATACATCGCCAATTTCATCCAGGAACAGGGTGCCTCCCTCGGCTTCTTCGAATAGCCCTTTTTTGGAAGAGATTGCTCCGGTAAAAGCGCCCTTGGTATGACCGAATAATTCAGATTCCAGCAAGGTATCCGGTATGGCGCTGCAATTTATGGCGACAAAAGGAAAATTTTTTCTGGGGCTATTGTAGTGGATAGCTTTGGCCACCAGCTCTTTTCCGGTTCCACTCTTCCCGTAAATTAAAACCGTACTTCTGCTGTCGGAAACCCTTTTAATCAAATCAAAAACTTCCTGCATTACTTTGCTTTTACCTATAATATTACTGAACTGATATTTCCTGCCTACCTCCCTACGGAGTGAGGCTACTTCCTTGCGCAGCTTTTTTTCTTCCAGAGCCCTTTTAACTACCATTAGCATTTCGTCCATCTTAAAGGGCTTGGCAATATAATTATAGGCACCTTTTTTAATGGATTCTACCGCTGAATCAATGGAACCGAAGGCAGTCATAATAATTACGTAGGTATCAGGGGAAACCCGCTTAACTGCTTTTAAAAGTTCCATTCCGCTCATCCGGGGCATCCTCAAATCGGTGATGGCGATGTCGAAGGAGTTTTCCTCAAGTTTTTTTAATCCATCCTTCCCATTCAGGCAAGGTGTTACTGCGAACCTTTCCTTTTCCAGGACCTTGGTCAAAAGATTGAGCATCTTTTCATCATCTTCGATGATTAGAATCCGTGCGTTATTTTCCATTCCCGTTAACTCCTTAGTTCACTGGAAGTTTTATAAAGAAAGAAGTTCCTCTACCTGGTTGGCTTTCAACTTCGATGATTCCCCGATGATTTTCGATTATTCTGTGGCTGACGGTTAGCCCCAACCCCGTTCCCTTACCGATTTCTTTGGTAGTAAAGAATGGGTCGAATATCTTTTGAAGGTTTTTCTCGGGAATTCCGCAACCGGTATCGTAAAAAGTAATTTCTATTAAACGATTATCAATATACGGCAGGGAGCCCGGGGGGAGCAGGTTGGTTCTGATAGTCAAGATTCCTCCTTGTTTCAAGGCATGAATGGCGTTGATAGTCAGGTTCAGAAAGACTTGTTGAAGCTGGTGA
Organism: Deltaproteobacteria bacterium; assembly: GCA_030642325.1. Lineage (GTDB taxonomy): Bacteria > Desulfobacterota > DAOWNY01 > DAOWNY01 > DAOWNY01 > DAOWNY01. The sequence goes on along the minus strand of DAOWNY010000193.1, from coordinate 1,004 downwards.
GAGTCTCCGGTCACCTCAGGAAGATTAGGATTAAACTTGGTTACTATGGATATCTTCTTTACTGAAGTCTGGAGTTCGGTAAAACGCAATACTTCCCGGAGAAGAGCATTTATATTTACCGGTCCTGTATCAGGTTCACGGTAACGGGCAGAAACTAAAAATTGTTGAACAAGGTTGATGATCCTTCCAGCCTGGGATTCAATGGTCTCTAGGTCAACGAGCATGGGATTGTCTTTATTCATGTCTTTCATTAAATATTCGGCGGTTCCGGAAATTACGTTTAAAGGGGTTCCAATCTCATGGGCAAAGCCGGCTGAAAGTTGTCCCAAGGCTGCCAGTTTTTCCGACTGTTGAATTTGGTGTTCCAGCTTTTTTATTTCGGTAAGATCCCGGCATACACCAAGGGTTCCAACCGGTTGTCCCTTTGTATCCCTGATGAAAGATACCGATAAGTTCATGGAAAAGATTTCATTGTTTTTGGCAATCATCCTGGCTTCAAAATTGCCGACCTTGCCTTTGGTCCATAAAATTTTCATCAATTTTCTGGCTTCTTCCGGTCCTCTTAAGTAGTAGGTGGACATGGGCTTTCCGATTACCTCTTTTCCTTTATACCCAAGAATTCTCTCCCCCCCTTTACTAAAGTAAGTGATTTTCCCTTTCATGTCAGTTGCAATCAGAGCGTCAATGGAACTTTCGATCAAGTTTTCAAAGTATTGTCTGGTTTTCTCCAACTCTTTTTCAAGCTGCTCTCTTTCGGCGATTTCTATTCGGCTGATTTGGTAAATCGTTTCATAAAGACAGGAGTCGATTTTTTGCATTGCCTTTATCAACAGAGAAGAATCATCTCGAAATTCCTTTTCTAAAAAGGGGTAGATAACATCTTTGCCCATCATTATCGACTTTTTCTTTTGCAACAAATCCAGTTTTGCTTCCCGGGTGGATAAAAAAATTTTTTTTAGCGAGGATATCCATTTTTCTTCATTGCCGGTTGATTCAACAGCATC
>DAOWNY010000039.1 GCA_030642325.1 Deltaproteobacteria bacterium | reverse complement strand
CATTACCACCAGCCATGACCGGCAGGGTGTATATTACATGGTTCATGATACCGGGTGCGGCATCAATCAGAAGGACCAGGCAAAAATTTTTAAACCTTTTTTTACGACCAAGATGACCGGACCCGGAAAAGGGAGTCAGTTGGTCAGGGGACTGGGCTTATCCGCTGCTTTCACCATGCTTGGGCGTTATGGGGCCGTATTTGACGTGGCAAGTAAACCGGGAAGGACTGTTTTTACGGTTCGGTTTAATTACAACAAAGAAAGAATGATTAAAAACCCGTTGCCGGACGGCAAAGAGATCATGGAAGAGATGGAGGTACTAGAGCAGTAAATATTCATCTCGATCAATCGGGGGTAGGTTAATGTTTGATACCGGAGAACTTCAGAAGATCATGGGCAAAATGTATTCATCCGGTAAAATTGAAAGAGTTAACCGGAGTTATTCGGGAATGGAACTAAAACGTCCCGCCAAGCCTCTCAAAAAACCGACCGAAAAAAAGAGTCAAGAGAGGGAGAGAAAAGATGACGGAAGTGAAATAGTAACAATCTCAGAGAAAGAAGAGAGAAAAAAGAGAGAAAACATCCCTAAAAAAAAATTGAGTAAAAAAACTGACGCAAGAAAGGATGAAAATCATAGTTCAACGGAGCAAGGAGATATTGTTGATGTAAGCATTTGACACTGCAACGGCACCAGCTTTTTGTCATTTAATTATAGGCAAAAAATTCCTCCGGGAAAAAAATTCCCATTAACAAAACAATCAAAAACACCTCCGTAATATACCGACAATTCCGGTTTCGCCATGAAATCCCTATAACATTGTATTATCAGTAAAAAATTGATTAAGTGATCAACGGAGCAGAGCTGAATTTCGCGGATGTAAAAATCAGTTACAGCATTTTGTAGCCGCTCACAAGGGCAGGAATCAGTGCTGAATTTCATCACGGACAAACAAGTTTGTCCATGCCACCCACCAGCCCCTTTAAAAAACTCCGGTTAAGCATCATTTTTCACATTTAAAAAAATTATTTACTCTGAAGATCGTATTAAAGTTTTGTACCATGGAAGCATTTTTAAAAGCCTTCTGAGACCCGTTAACGGTTACAGCATTTTTTTATTGGAATAACAAAAGAGTTTTGTTATGGCCCTTTTTCCGAGCCCTGAATTCGGCGGCTGGAAAGTTGGCATAACTTTTGCTACGTTATTAGTAAACCAGTAAAAGGAGAATTAAATTGTATCAAGGTATTTTTCCCACGATAGCAGGCGCCCTTTTTAATGAAAAAAGATTAAACATCATCGCCAATAATTTGGCAAATGTTAATACAGCCGGATTTAAGCAACAAAGGGCAATATTTTATGTCCCGGAAAATTTTATTTCCAATGAAGTGAGGCCCCCTTCACCAAAATTGGAACCTTTATCCTCCTCCGGCAATCCTTTTTATTATGTTGAAGTCACAAATGATTTATCTTCCGGTAAATTTCATAAGACCGGTAATCCTCTGGATATGGCACTCGGTAAAAGCGGATTTTTTGAGATTGCGACTCCCCAGGGGCCAAGATACACCAGAAATGGAAATTTTACCCTGAGCGAGAAGGGGAGACTGATTACTCAAGACGGATTTTCGGTTCAAGGGGAGGCAGGTGAGATTGTTTGCAAGGGCACCAATATCTCTGTTTCTTCCGGTGGTGCCGTTACGGTGGATGGACGATTAGAAGGTACCTTGAAAATTGTTGATTTTCCGGATTACGATCAAATAAGAAGATTGGAAAATGGTTTATATGCTCCCATCGGTTCGGATGTTAAAAAAGAGAAAGGCAGGCAGGTAGAAGTAATGCAAGGCTTTATTGAGTCATCGAATGTTAATACCGTCCGGGAGATGACCAAAATGATAGAGGTGATGAGATCTTATGAAGCATACCAGAAAATTTTCAAGCTCTACGATGATATCAATGCCAAGGCGGTTAACGAAGTGGGTCGAATTACTTAGGAATGAGCAATTTCCCCAAAAAGGGGCTCCAATGAGTAGTGATATAACAAGAAAGGAATCGGGATGATAAGAGCAATATGGACCGCCACCACCGGGATGAAGGCTCAGCAGTTAAATATTGATATTATTTCCAATAATTTGGCCAATGTAAATACTACGGGGTTTAAAAGAAGTCGAGCCGATTTCCAGGATTTAATTTACCAGTCTCTAAAAAATGCCGGAACGCCCTCTTCGGCAGTAAGTGAAGAGCCCACCGGGATTCAGGTGGGATTGGGAGTGAAACCCGCGGCAGTGCAGAAAATATTTTCTCAGGGCGATTATCTCCAGACCCAAAATGAGTTGGATTTGGCAATTGAGGGAGAAGGTTTTTTTCAGGTATTGAAACCCAATGGAGAAATATCCTATACCCGGGCGGGGGCATTTAAGATCAACAGTGAGGGGGAAATTGTAACCTCGGACGGTTATCCCATGGAGCCGTCCATCACCATCCCTTCCGATACACTCGGCATTTCAGTCGGTTCCGATGGGATAGTTTCGGTCATTCAGGCAGAACAGAGTGCCGCCACCGAAGTTGGAACCATTGAATTAGTTAAGTTTACAAATCCGTCCGGCTTGAAAAGTATTGGTAAAAATCTCTATCTTCCCACTGATGCTTCAGGGGACGAAATCACGGGCACGCCTGGTGAAGAGGGTTTTGGCACCATTACCCAGGGGTTTCTTGAGATGTCCAATGTAAGTGTGGTGGAAGAAATGGTGAACATGATCATCGCCCAAAGGGCATATGAAATAAATTCCAAAGCGATTCAGGCGGCAGATGATATGCTCCAGATGGCGAACAACCTGAGAAGGTAATTTGTTAACCGTTCACGGTAGTTGAGCGATCAGCTGCCGGCACACAAACGTTTAGCTTTGAAAAACCGAGGTATTACGGCAGCTTGAAATAACACCCAATGGGTGAAAATTTGTAATAGCAAAACATCCTGTGATCATTTTGGCTAATAGCTGACTGCTAAAGGCTAACCGCTCAATTCAGGCAATAGTTAACTGTAAACCGTAAACTGTAAACGGATAAGTAATTTATAAGGTTTAAATATGCATCTCAATATTTTCATTTTAATTTTGTTGTTATTCGCTCCCTTTTCAGTTTACGGGGAAGCCGGGCTTACGGTCTCTGTCCTGCAAGATGCCGTGGTTGAGGGGGAGGTAATTTTTTTTAAAGATATCAGCGAAATTGCGGGGGAAGACAAGGGGCTTACGGAAAGACTGAAAGCAGTCAGAATCGGTCGTTCACCCGCTTACGGAAAGACCAGAACCATTGACATCAATTTGATCAGGGATTCCCTTGACCGGGAAGGGATAGATTCTGCATCCCTGAATTTATCATCTGTTGCCCCGGTTAATGTTACTCGCCGATTCATAAAAGTAAGCAGAGAAAAGATCGAAACTATTTTTACCGGCTTTATTCAACATAAGGTATTTCAGGATGACAGCCGAATAGTAATTAAGAATATTCGCTGTCCGCAAGAAGTTATCCTTCCTCCGGGTAAGATAACTTACGAAATTGATTATCCCCGGAGATCCAATTTTTTAGGCAAAGTCAGCATTTCCATATTGTTCAGCTCCAATAAAAAATTTCAAAAAAAAGTTTGGGTGAACGGCACGGTCGAGATTTTGCAAAATGTGATTTGTGCCACTCGTCCCCTGAAGAGGCACCAGCTAATCAAAAAAGGTGATATCCATACTGAACTAAAGAATTTGGGTCATTTATCCCGTGATGTAATGGTCAATTTACAGGAGGCAGTGGGAAAACGGACCAAAAAGGCTATTGATATCAACGTCCCCTTAAGGGCTTGCTTTTTAGAATTCCCACCTTTGGTTAAGAGGGGTGACCTGGTTACTATTCTTGCTGAATCAGGAACTTTTCTGATTAAGACCATCGGGGAGGTTTTAGAGAGGGGAGAAAAAGGGAAACTAATTAAAGTAGTAAATATTACCTCCAAAAAGGGAATCTACGCCAGAATCGTGGATTCAAATACCGTTCGGGTTGAATTTTGAAAATGGATTTTTTATAAACGGTAATTTGAATCCCCGGAAATGCCAAGGTTAAAAATTTATTCAGCCGCCATCTCATAGGGAGATATTTAATGACAATCAAGATAAAGTTATTTTTTCGGACCGGAACTTCTTTTTTCTTGTTGTGCGGCCTTTTTGCCTGTGCCGGAAACATCAATGAAACAAATCTGAATAACTGCCGGGCTATTCACCGGCAATACCCCACAGCTCCCCCTCGCAATAACGAAGGTTCCCTTTGGGAAGAGAAGAGTTATTTGAACCGTTTGTACGTGGATCATAAGGCGATGGAAGTTGGTGATTTAGTAACCATCAAAGTTGTAGAGGCGTCAAGCGCTTCAAAGAAGGCAGGCACCAAAACGGGAAGAAAATCTTCAATAACTGCCTCCATCGACAAATTTTTTAATCTTGAGAAACGGTACCCCGCCGCACACCCTTTTTTAAACCCTTTTTCCGGAATTCAGGGGAATATGGAAAACGATTTTGACGGATCAGGAGTCACCACCAGGAGTGGGAGCCTCAAAACCACCATCAGCGCAAAAGTAATTGAAGTGTTGCCCAATAGAAATCTAGTGATCGAGGGAAGACGGGAAATAGTTGTGAACAACGAAGAACAGTTCATCATTCTTAGCGGCATTATCCGGTCGGAAGACATTTCTCCCCAAAACATGATTTACTCAACCAAGATCGCCGATGCCCGTATCACCTATAACGGAAAAGGGATAATCGCCAGCAAACAACAGGCCGGATGGATGACCCAGGTTTTTGACCGGGTATGGCCGTTTTAAATTAACCGGATGGTATAAGGTAGATAATGAAAAGGAAATTCCTGATTGTTTTATGTTTTATGATAGTATTTTCTTTTTTGATGGAAACTTCACTACCCGCTGTGAGAATAAAAGACATTGCGGCGATAGTGGGGATACGACATAATCAATTGATCGGTTATGGTCTGGTGGTGGGACTTAATGGAAGCGGGGATAAGGATAAAACCGAATTTACCCTGCAAACTTTAATGAGTATGCTGGAAAGAATGGGGATTAAAGTTAATGCCGATGATGTTAAAGTAAAGAATGTAGCCGCGGTGCTGGTAACTGCCGATTTTCCTCCTTTTATCCGGATCGGCGGCAAGATTGATGTGCTGGTGTCCTCTCTGGGAGATGCCAAGAGCCTTCAGGGAGGAACTCTTATTTTGACACCATTAAGAGCACCGGACGGGAAGGTATACGCCGTTGCGCAAGGTCCCCTGTCAACCGGTGGATTTGCTTATGGAGGTGACTCCGGAGGGGGTATTCAGGTAAATCATCCCACGGTGGGAAAAATAGTGGGGGGAGCTTTGGTGGAAAGAGAGGTAAGCTACAATTTTAATGAGAAAAATTTTTTATTGCTTGCCATCCAGAATCCTGATTTTACCACCGCTTCCCGCTTAACAAAAGTGATTAACCACAGTTTCCGGAATAGTATTGCCAGTTCATTGGATCCCGCTACCATAAAAATAAAAATACCGGCCGGGTATTCGGGAAATATTGTCGAACTGGTTACCCGGATTGAAACTCTTCAGGTTGTTCCCGATACAGTGGCCAGGGTAGTAATAGATGAACGAACCGGCACCATCATAGTGGGTGAAAATGTCAGGCTTTCAACCGTTGCCGTTTCCCACGGTAATCTAAGTATTATAATCAAGGAAAATAAGGAGGTTTCCCAGCCATTCCCCTTTTCTCCTTCACCTGGCAAGAGGGGAGGATATGGTGACTCTGAGACCGGGTCACTGGCTGCCCCCGGAGGACAAACCGTAGTTACTCCGGATTCGGAAGTAATAGTTGAAGAGGAGAGGACCAAATTGATGCTGTTACCCACTGGGGCAAGTATTAATGAATTGGTTCGGGCTTTGAATGCTCTGGGGGTGTCCCCGCGTGATTTGATTGCCATTTTTCAGGCATTAAAAGCATCGGGTGCCCTGCAGGCAGAACTGGAAATAATATAAGAATCGGAGGACTATTAGCATGGATGATTCAATTTCTTCTGCAAACCTTTCATTTCTTGCCCGGGGGTTGACGGAAAGCATATCACCATCCCCCGTAATGCAAGAATTTACTTCAACTGATCCCGCGAGCATTGATGATCGGAAATTAAAAGAGGCCTGCTCGGAGTTTGAATCATTATTCATCTATCATCTTTTAAAAAACATGCGCGATACTATCCCGAAATCTGATTTATTCAGCATGAAGAAAGGGGAAGAAGATATCTACAATTCTATGATTGACCGCAACTTGGCCGGCTGGATTTCTTCGCAGGGAGGAGTTGGTCTGGCCGCTTTTTTACAGAGGCAAATTCCTCTCGATGATTAAAGTTTTTATTGTATGATACCGATAGAAAGAAGAAGAGTAGCTATTTGATGTTACAACAGGAAGTTATTATCATCAACGAGAAAAGGAGGTTTTAAAATGAAGATTTCCGGAGGAAAACCGATAGGGCTGGAGGCTTATCTTAAGGGAATTGAAAAAAATGAGAAGGTTGACTCCAACACCAAAAAGACCTCGGTTGAGACACAATTGAACGAGGACGTACAATTTTCCGACCGCGCGAAGAACATAAAACAGGTTCAACAAATTCTTAAAACAACTCCCGATATCAGGCAGGAAAAGATCGATCAGATTAAGTCTGACCTGGATAAAGGAACTTACAGCGTTGAGGGAAAGAAGATCGCCGACAAAATGTTGAAGGAAGCCCTCATAGATCTCATATTGTAAAAAAAGACGGTATAGATTTCTGATTGTAATTGACTGGATTTAATAAAAATATTAACCAAAATCAGGGAAAGCAAAATGACGCAAAATCTTTTACTGGAAGAACTGTTAGCCCTTCTAAAAAAAGAGATCATATTGTACCATGAACTTGCCGCAATCTTAAAAAAGGAGGAGCAGAGTATCCTCGAACTTTCCCTTGAGAAGCTGCATGAAACCGTCAAAGAAAAAGAAACATGCGTATTAAAATTGAGAATATTGGAAGAACAGCGGTCAATATTGTTGGAAAGAATTTCCCGGCAGGTCTGTTTACCCTCGGCAGAATCAACCCTGTCAAACTTAATTAAAACCATCGGCGAACCCTATGGTTCCCGTTTGAATGTTTGTTATACCAATCTGAAGGAACTGGCTGCAACCGTCTCAAAGGTTAATAAAGAAAACGGGAGATTCGTCGAACATTCTCTTGCCTGCACAAACAGTTCCTTATCCTTGCTGAGTTACTTAAATGCCTATAATTCTACATATCTTTCCAGCGGAAAAGTAAAGCCGGCAGACAATTATAATTTTGGTTCACTCTCTCAGGAGATATAGTTCATAAAAAAGTGTCAGGAGCAGATAAATGTTAGGTTATTACGGGGCATTGGATATAGCCAAAACCGCAATTATAAACCAGCGAAAGGGGATTGAGGTGGCAAGTCATAACATTGCCAATGTCAATACCCCGGGATTTCATCGCCAGGTGACGGTAATGGAAACCGCAGGCGCCGTTAATAAATTTAATACAAGGATGATGTTCGGAACCGGCGTTAAGGCCACCGAAATAAGAAGAGTGTATGACAGGTTTGTTAATTATCAAATAAATGATGCTTCGGAATTGCTGGGAAGATGGGATATTAAAAAAAATACCTTTGAGCAGATTGAGATGATCTTCAATGAGTCTCCCGAATTTGGCTTAAATCACCTGATGAATGAGTTCTGGAACGGTTTGTATGATTTGAGCAACAATCCTGAGGGATCAGCGGAAAGGACAAACTTGATCTCCCGGGCAGAGACCATGGCCGGCACATTTAATCAAATGGATTTCGACCTCAGGCGGTTACAAAAAAATTTGAATACTACCATCGGGGGATCTCTGGAAGAGATTAATGAAATTACTTCTCAAATAGCTAAATATAATTCAGAAATTGCCAAGGTTGAGACCAGGGGGGTTAATGCCAATGATCTTAGAGATTCAAGGGATTTACTGTTGCAACAGTTATCTTCCCTGATTGGTTTTAATTCATACGAAGGAGGAGACGGAAAAGTTACTGTTATGCTTGGGACGGGCAAACCGCTTGTGGAAGGAAATTTAGCCTGGGAACTCCGGGGAACCAATAATCCGGGCAACTCAAATTATTTTGATATTAATTGGATTGACAGCGAAGGAAATTTGCTGAATATTACCGATGAAATTTCGGGGGGGAAAATGAAGGGGTGGATTGAAACCAGAGACACCTTTATTCCCGATTACCTCAATAAGCTCGATGACCTGGCCAAAGAACTGATTGAAGAAGTAAACCGGCTTCATTCCCGGGGGGTGGGGTTGAAAGGATTCCAGGATATAACAGGAACCTTTAATGTGGATAATCCGGCCAATAATCTGGACAGTGCAAATCTCCCCTTTGATCTCCAAAACGGCAGCTTTACCATTGATGTCCTGGATGCAAACGGAGCGGTGGTTAACACCTATGCGATTGCTGTTGACCCAGCCAATGATAATTTAAATGATTTAGTAAACAACATCAATATTATGGTGGGTGGCGGGGGAGGTGAAATTGTTGCGGAAGTTACTCCCGATGGAGAATTGAGGATCCACACCAATGGCCCCGCCTTTCAGGATCATAGTTTTGCCTTTACCTCAGATACCAGCGATACTCTCATGGCCCTCGGCATGAATACATTTTTTGACGTGGATTATAACAGCACCAGCGGCATATGGGAATATGCCCGGACAATGGAGGTTAATTCCCTCATATCCGATGATATCAGTATGATTGCCGCCGCCTCCGTTTCCAACTCTCCGGGGGACGGCAGTAATGCCTCGGCCATGGCCGGATTGCGTGATGAGTCATTGATGAACGGCAACCAATATACCTTTGCTGATTACTATGGTTCTTTGGTGGGAAAAGTGGGGGTGGAAACCTGGAAATCCGGGGAAGATTATAGCCATCAACAGGCGGTGGTTGATCAGTTGGAAGGCTATCGAGAGTCAATATCGGGGGTGTCTCTGGATGAAGAGATGATCAATTTAATTAAGTTTCAAAAGGCCTATGAGGCTGCCGCCCGAATCATTTCGGTTGTAGATGAAATGCTTGACACTTTGATCAACCTGAATTAAGGGGTAATGATTATGCGAGTGACCAATCAAATGATTATGAGTAATATGATCAAAAATATTTCCAGAAATGCCGAACGTCTTCAGAAAATTATTGAATATACCGAGTCGTATAAAAAAATTAACAGGCCGTCCGACGATCCCATGGGCATGATCAAGGTCATGGATTACCGGACTACCCTGTCAAAAATAGAACAATACAGCGAGAATATTGAGCAGGCAGATTTTTGGCTTAGATTCAACGAATCGACTTTAACCGGGTTCTACGAAGTTGTTGCAGAAGCCAAGAGAATCGCCATCAGTCAATCCTCCGAGATGGCTGACGCCGAAACAAGAAGTATTAATGCAGATGAGGTTGAAAGTATTATTGATCAATTAATCAGCCTTGCAAACAGCAAGCTGGGAGGACGTTATATTTTTGGCGGCTATAAAACCGATACCCCTCCTTTTTCCAGGGACGGTAATTATCAAGCAAGCTACCATGGAGATGACGGTAAAATGAACGCCACGGTGGGAGAGGGAGTTTCTCTGGAAACCAACATCACCGGAGACGAAATTTTCATGGGAAGCGCGGGAGGAGTTAATATTTTTGATGTCTTGCAAGACCTGCGGGACGGACTGGATAGTGATGATACTAACGTTATTTCCAATCAAGTGAGTTTATTGGGTGATGCCATGCAACAGATTCTCGTCGGTAACAGCGAAATCGGAAGCAAGGTGAACCGGCTGGAGATAGCCGAGAATCATCTTAATAATTTTGAGATGGACATTACCAATCTACTTTCTGAAACAGAAGACGCTGACATTGCGAAGACGATCATTGAACTTAAGGCTCAACAAACCGTTTATGAAACGGTACTTCAAACCACAGCCATGATCTCGCAGCTGAGCTTGATAAATTTCATGTGACAAGAACGGTAATTAGCATATTTCAATATTATTCATCAATCTCAAGATAAATTACGGGATATACTGGATGGGAATTGTTGTCATGAACTCCACGATTTCATCATCTTTGCCGGACAGCAATTCCTGTTCAGTCGTTTTAGTTGGAAAATATTTTCCCTTCAACTCTTCCCGCCTTAACATTTCATGATTTAACAGGGATAATATATCCGTTCAGCTTTATAGGGCTAAAATAATACTAAAAAAATGGGGATAGTGCATTATCATGAATGTATTCACCGCACCGGGACAGGTCCGGGGAAGTTCCCGAGCGGATCCGGTTATGAAATATTTTTTTATTAGCTCAGTCATCATTGCCATATTACTTTCCGTGTGCGATCGTGCCTTCTCCCTTACTTCCGCCGAGGTTATACGATTGAAGAAGGCTGGAGTGAGTGATGTTACTATCCGATTAATGATAGAACAAGAGATGTTAAAAGCAGAAGAAGGCAAGATAAGTGAACGACTGACGATCAATGAAGTTATTGAACTTAAGAAAAATAACATAGAGGATGCCACCCTCCGGAAGATGCTGGAACGTGAAGAAAGAGAAGAGGTAAGATGGAAAAGTGTGACCAGAATAAAAAAGAGATCCGATGGTAAGGAAGTGGTCGTTTATGGCTCCTCTTCCGAGCCTCCATGGCCCGAAACCAAACACTACTATTTCGACACCCCGGGGAACGTGGTTCTCGTTTTGGAAGAGCCTGTGGAAAGTGATGAAGACCGGGCATGGGGGATGCTTAAAGATATAAGAATATATAATAAAAACAATAATTAATGCATAAATATTAAAGTAACGGATTAACGGGTTTAGGGCTCTGGTTGTCAGATTCAGAGTTCACCCGCATTTTTGTGCAAGATTTTTTTTCAGCATACCGCATAAGCCGGATTTTTTTTGCATTCACCACGGAAATCCCGCAGGATATCTTCCCGGCTTTCCTATCTCCATTATAGCTATCCATTTCTTATTTGCCTTATTGTTCTCGTCCCGGACCCAAATTGCCATAAGTCCTGTTTATTGACTTAGAAGTCAAAATATTGACATTTTGACGAGTTTCCAAGAATT
>DAOWNY010000333.1 GCA_030642325.1 Deltaproteobacteria bacterium | reverse complement strand
GGTTCATCAACTTTCTCAAAAAATATCAAGCTGTGCACTTAGCCTTTAGCAGTTAGCTATTAGCCAAAATGATCACAGGATGTTTTGCTATTACAAATAGATCTCCCATTGGGTGTTTATTTCTTGCTACCGTAATACCTCGGTTTTATAAAAGCTAAACGCTGATTGCTGACAGCTAATCGCTCAACTTAGACAATAGTTAACTTACAAACCGTACACTGTGAACGGATACCACTTTTCTTATCATTGAGTGCAAGGTCGCTAAAGATCCAGATCCCTTAAAACCCTCCTGAAATGTAGACCATAAATGGCCAGGGTAATTGCTTCAGTGAGTCCCCTGCGATATTTAAACAGGCTTAGTAGTAATAATTTCCAATAATACTTCTTCCCTTTTCCGACAATTCCCAAAAACCAGATGGATTTTAGGAATGCCATACAATCGTAAAAATCCGGTTTACCTCTTCTGACCGGGTGATATTCTTGAAGAAAAGTTATAATTCGTTCATAATATTTCTTATGGGAATAGATTGTGCTTAGAATTTTTTTGTAACCATCGATAATCAGCTCGTTATCCATTTTGGGGATAAAATTGAGGGAAATATCGGTATTATTACCTGAGGAGTTAGCCAATAAACGACATTCTTTCTTGAGACGTTTATATAACTTTGTTTCGGGAAGGGCATTTAATAGACCAACCATGGCGGTAACCACTCCACTTTCCTGGATGAACTTGATTTGTCTGTCAAAGATGGAGGGTGGATCATTGTCAAAACCTACGATGAATCCACCCTGCACTTCCATTCCAAAATTCTGGATCTTTTTGATAGCGGCAATCATATTCCGATTCCTATTCTGGAATTTATTGCATTCTACAAGGCTTTCCTCGGCCGGGGATTCAATCCCCACAAATACTCGTCTAAATCCTGCCATTACCATCAATTCCATCAGCTCTTCATCGTCCACCAGATTGAGGGAAGATTCGGTAAGCAGTGAAAAGGGGTGCTTGTGCTTTTCCATCCAAATTATCAATTCCCGCAGAAGCTTTTTTACCTTATTTTTGTTTCCGATAAAGTTATCGTCAACCACAAATACGGCCCCTCGCCAGCCATGTTCATAAAGAACATCAAACTCTCTTATAAATTGATCGATTTCCTTTGTTCGGGGTTTGTGTCCGTTTAAAATAGGTATGTCGCAGAATTCACAGTCAAAAGGACAGCCGCGGGAATATTGAACCAGCATGGCAGCATAATGTTTAACGTTAATGAGACTCCATAGCGGCACAGGGGTTTTGGAAACATTGGGCCATGTGTCGGAAGCATATCTTTTTTGAGGTTTGCCTTCCTGAAGATCTTTTAAAAATATGGGTAAGGAGGACTCCGCCTCTCCTAAAATCAGGTGGTCAACCTCCTCAAACTCTTGATACCCGGTAGTAAAGAGTGGCCCCCCGCCCACAATTTTTATGTTTAGTTGTTTACATTTATTGATAACTTCAATTGCCGAATCCTTTTGGGTAATCATGGCACTTATAAAAACATAGTCCGCCCACTTGAGGTCCGTATCATCAAGAGAATCAACGTTCATGTCCACCAGCTTTTTCTCCCAGTTACCAGGGAGTATGGCGGCTACAGTCAATAGTCCCAGGGGGGGGTAAGCCGCCTTTTTAGAGACAAATTTCAGTACATGCTTAAAACTCCAAAAAGTATTTGGATACTTGGGGTAGACAAGAAGTATTTTCATATTTTTCCTCCATATCCTTTGGTGATAATTTTTCATCACTTTCGCAGGAAAAGCAAAAATTATCAAGCAAAAGTTGATATTTCGCTGGTGACGACCCGAGATTTACTACAATTATTTTTCTATTCGGGGGAAGAGGGGCTCTCCCTTGTAAACGGAGGTACCTGGCTTCAACCCCCCCCATTTTTTTATGTCAAGGAATGTAGAATGTATTCCTTCATATCCAAGCTGGCTTTGAATTTTTTGTGACGTATCGGGCATAAAGGGCGTAATGAGAACGGATAAAATGCGAATCGATTCCAGAATATTATAAATTACTGTCTGTAACCGGTCTTTGTTTGCGGGATCTTTAGCTAATTTCCAGGGAGCGGTATGATCGATATATCTGTTTACTGCTCCAATTAATTCCCAGATAACCTTCAATGCCTTATGGGTAGCCAGTTCCTCCATGAAAATATTTATTTCTCCGAGT
>DAOWNY010000364.1 GCA_030642325.1 Deltaproteobacteria bacterium | reverse complement strand
CGTAAGATTGCGCAGTATTTTTTTCTTTATGCAAGGCACGACTGAAGGCGTATAGTATTTCTATGTAACTGAAGTCGTAACACCGCAGAAAGGGAAAAAGACAAGCAAGGTGCGTCATTTGATGCGTGACAGGGCATTAGAGGGAGCACAGTTTTTCTATTTCTCTGCGGTTGATTTCACCTTCCCGCACAATGTGGGGCGGTTGTGAGGTGATATCAATTATGGTTGAACCGATTTCCCCCTCCGTCTTTCCCCCGTTGATAATCAAGTCAATGTTGTCCCCCAGCTGAGCGGCAACGTGGGAGGCAAGGGAGGGATTTTTGCCCCCTTCCCGGTTGGCACTGGTGGCGGTGATGGGGATACCCGCCCGCTGAACCAGCTTTTGTGCGATAAGATTACTGCTTATCCTGATGCCGATTGAACCTGTGCCTCCGGTAAGGATGGGGGGTAGCTGGGCAGAGGCTTTGAATATTATGGTCAGGGCACCGGGCCAGAATTTTTTCATCAATGGGAATGCAATGTCAGGCACTTCCGAAACCAGCTCGAAAAGGGATGCTTGACCATAAATGAGGACCAGGAGAGGTTTTTTTAAATCCCTCTCTTTTGCTGAAAATATTTTTTTGACAGCTTCCCCATTTAATGCTGAAGCCCCTAAACCGTAAAAAGTCTCGGTGGGAAAAGCAACCACTCCTCCTGTTTGAATGATCCGGGCCGCTTGATCGAGGTGAGTTTCTTCGGGATTTGCCGGGTTTACGGTAATGATTTTGGTCATTGAGCAAGTTTTTCCCGGTATTTTGCAAGAGTTTCTTTGATCTCGGGATACTTCAGGGCCAATATCCGCCCGGCAAAGAGTGCCCCGTTTTTTGCCCCCGCTTTTCCTACCGCCATGGTGGCCACCGGAATTCCGGCCGGCATCTGCACGGTGGAAAGAAGGGCATCAAAACCCAAAAGGGGAGAAGAATCGAGGGGAATCCCAACTACCGGGAGAAGGGAGTGGGATGCAATGGCCCCGGCAAGGTGAGCAGCTCCCCCTGCTCCGGCGATAATTACTTCCAACCCACGTGTATGAGCAGTTTCAGCATAATTTTTTGTCTTTTGGGGGGTACGATGGGCTGAACTCACCGTTATTTCGTAGCTGATTTTGAGTTCATCCAGGATCTTTCCGGCCTCCTCCATCACCTTCCGGTCCGATTCACTTCCCATTAAAATTCCCACCAGCGGTCCTTTCATCCCTGACTCCTTATAGCAGCAATAAGATTCAAAAAAAATCCGGATAGTCGAAAATTCGCATAACATTACCAATTGTAATAAGAAGGGTCAAGCAAAATTAATATCGAGAGAGTCAATAGTTAACTGTGAACCGTAAACTGTCTGTGAACGGATACTAATATTTTTTTGCGCTCTGTTTTTTGAATAGTCGCACGCAAGCCGGGTTATGCTGTTATCGGCCATAGTGAATTGCAATAAATTCCAGATAATCATCAGTATAGCATGTAGAATCAAATAGACAGGTAAATTCGGGGGGAAGACTT